>JAYENH010000771.1:0-1919 GCA_034721995.1 Bacteroidota bacterium | reverse complement strand
TTAGATTTGAGCGGGAGTAATTCTTGTAGTCTATTGATTTTATAATCATGAATTTCGGTAAGTGTAGGCTTTTAACCATAGTTAATACCATCCATTAAATACCGAAGAATGAGTAAAATGAATTAAGAAAGCTGATAATAAATAGTTGTTTGTCAGGCAAGTTTCTAATACATTCCTATATTTTCAAGATGGGGAAATTTGTTGTTTACAGGTTTTATTTGTGCTTATTTCCGTAATGCTTTTACTTCGCTCACAAGCTCTCCCTGATGTAGGCGACTTTTTATTTCATCGCCTTTTTTAAGTTGATCAATGTTTTTTAATATTTCCCCATTTTTAAAGGTAAGTGAATATCCGCGTTTTAAAATGCCCGTTGGGTTAAAGTGTTCACTACTGTTTTCGGCCATTTCCAACTGATGGTATTTCTTTAACAAGAAACGGTTTTTGCGAATTATCAGTGTTTTATTTAAATTATCTATTTTATTGTTTTTATTGCTGATATTGATATAAAATAAATGTTGGCATTGCGAAGAGTAATCGTGCAATTGTATTTCATGTTTTCTAACAAAATCGTCTGTGAGTTTTTGAAACGCATTGGCATTTCTTTGTAATATGATTTTCTTCTGATTTAAAATTGACTGTACTTTTGGCGCAAAAACAAGGCTAAAATGCTCGACTTTACTTTTTTCGGTGTGCAGCAGTTCTTTCACTTCACCAATAAATCTTTCTTCAAGATTATTGACATCCGATTCGAATTCGGAAGCTCTGTTAATCAAAAATTCAGCTACTGCCGTGGGGGTTTTCATTTGAGTGTGTGCTACCATATCGGCAATGCTTTCGTCGCGCTCGTGGCCAATACCCGATATTACAGGCAACGGAAATTGTGTAATATAATATGCCAGTTCGTAATTATCGAAGCAGCTTAAATCGGCTTTTGATCCGCCACCACGAATCAGACAAACCACATCGAAAAATTCTTCATATTGAAAAATCCTGTCGAAGGCTTCCATTATTGATTGCTCGGCCCTATCGCCCTGAACGATTGCCGGAAAAAGCTTTGGATAAAATTTTATCCCATAGGTATTATTGTTTAACTGATTTATGAAATCGCCATAACCCGCAGCCGTTTCCGAAGAAATAACCGCAATTTTTTGAGGCACAGGTGGCATTTCAATTTCCTTGTTCATGTCCATCACACCTTCATCTTCGAGACGGTCGATAATTTCCTGTCTTCGTTGGGCCAGGTCTCCAATTGTGTAAGCCGGATCAATATCGAGGATATTCAGGTTAAAGCTGTAAAGTTCGTGAAAATCGACACTTGCATTAATAAGCACCTTCATACCCGAATTAAGTTGCTGTCCTGTTGTGCTTTCAAAATATGGAAATAAAATATTGCATGTGCGTGCCCAAATTGTTGCCCGCGATTTTGCCAGTATCTTGTCGCCAAGCTCGTCTTTTTCGATTAGTTCGATATAACAATGTCCGTTGCGGTTAAACCTTAGTTCGCTAATTTCGGCCACCACCCAAACTGTAGCAGGAAAGGCATCGTAAATGGCTTCTTTTATTAATTTGTTAAGTTGGTAAAGCCCAAGATTATTCGAATCGTCCATCTTATATTATTTTGATCAAAAAATAATTATCACAAAATTAAAAAAAGAAACTGAGAACTATAATCGAACTTTGCTTAATATGAAAAGCAGCGAATGTGTGAACAGTAAAAAACAATTCCCTGGCATATAAGTTTACTGTACCGATTGCTGTATTATGAATTTAATATTTCCAATAATATTTTCCTTATCCCTGATTTGCAAAAGATAAAGACCATTTGCCAAACTGTTTTTCTGTAGAATAAATGTTGGTGGACGAACATTTGGATATTTTTTCACTTCTCTACCTTTCGAATCGAAAATCAGAATTTGCAA
>JAYENH010000770.1:0-8591 GCA_034721995.1 Bacteroidota bacterium | reverse complement strand
GGGGCATTAAAAATCGGGCTTACATTTTAGGAGACTATAAAATTTGTTTTATACATAGAAACAAAAAAAACCCTTTCGGGTTTTTTTTTGCTCCTCAGGATGGACTCGAACCATCGACCCCCTGATTAACAGTCAGGTGCTCTAACCAACTGAGCTACTGAGGAGTGTTTCCTACATCTTAAAAATGCGATGCAAAAGTAATAGGTTTTTTATAAATATGCAATAGCTGTCAAAGAAAAAAAACATTTTTTTGCCTTCAGGATTTTAACAATATAAACGTATTATTTCTTAATGATAACAAACAAAAAAAGGCACCGGATTTTCGAGGCTTTTTTGTGGTCTGTATCGTTGCTTATTGCGATACACGCGAGATTTGAACTCGCCTCCCTTTGGAGAATAATAAGGAGGAATTTATGAAAGCAATAATGCATTATAATAAATTAAAACTTGCTACTCGATCAGTTCCCCATGTGTCGATTCGCCATTCCTGACTAAAATTGTAGCTTTAAATCCAATAATAAGTTTTTCTAATCTTTCTGCATATTCCAATTCGTGGTTTAATTCTGGTTGCGCTAATCCCACGAAAACAATGTCAGAATTTTTACTTGTCTTGTGCATTAATTCTATAACATCCTCATTGTTGTTGTTCAAAATAACATCACTCTCGGCCAATATTCTCGATTCGTTGATAAGGGTTTTTAGTTTTTCGTTCATAGTTTTTTGTTCTGCTTTACCCGAAACAATAGTCCTGAGATATAATTTCGCCTGTCTCCATTCGGTATTCGCATTTAACAAATGGGCAAGCAGCAACATCATATCACCGTTCTTTTGCATCCCACGCCACCAAACATCAATACGGTTATGAGTAGATGATTTCTCCATTTCGGGCACATAAGCAAAAATGATGTTTCTTTTCATTTCCGAAACAATCCTTGTTATCCTTAATAGCCTTTGGATACGGTCAATTCCGTGTGTCCAGCCAAACATTACAGTATTCGAGTGCATTCCTGCAAAACCGTTTGCCTGGACAATACCAATAATCCCTTTTTCAAAATCGGGTACAATATGAACTTCTGGAAATGCAGTGATTTTCTGATTGACCAATGCTTGTTCCATCTCAGATTGAATTGCATTGGTGTCCACATTCGAATCTCCAACATTCCCAACCAAAGTTCTGCAAACTGTTACAATACCTTTATTCTGATTAAACCAATTTGCAACTTTGGTCAATCTCATCAGCCTTGTTGGGTTCGATGAAAACAAAAGAATATTTGGTCGCCAATTTCTTGCCTGTGTATTTTTTTCTTTCAGTTTGATCAAAGCAATCCTGGCTATCGAACTCCAAAGGCCTGCTCTTACATCCCCCCAACTACTTTTCAAAGCCTTTCTTTTCAGGTACCAATATATCATCAACTCCAGGCTTATTGCAATTACACAAGCCAATGGGTTAATAAGGTACATTACAATTCCTGCCCCAATACTGCCGATAAGAGAAACAATCCAATGAACCCTTATTGTAGGCCTGTACGAAACATCGCCAACGAGTTTTTCGATAACCGCAGATAAGTTGATTGCAATATATAAGGTCAGGAAAAATATTGTAACCCAACGGCCAACAGCATTCAGGTCTCCCAGAGTAACCGCTAATAGTGCTATGCCCCCTGTTATCCAGGTAGCAATAGTTGGCTGACCGGTGCTACTTGTTCGGCCTAAAAACTTAGGTGCTATTTTATCCAGCGACAATGCTTGTAAAACCCGTGGCCCACCCAGGATACTTCCAAATGCAGATGATAATATTGCTCCCCAGAGGCCCGGATAGATTAAGACCATTCCGAAAAAAGCAATCTTCGACCAGATTGGAGGTGCCGAAGTATCTAATTTTGCCATCATAGCTCCGTCTACTTTAGAGGTAAAAGCCAATGCAATTAAAATCAATAAATAAACTACCGTTCCGGTAATAACCGCAAGAATAGTCCCCTTGGGAATAGATTTTTTTGAATCCTTTAAATCTCCGCTCATTCCAATTCCGGCAGTAAAACCGGTTACAGCAGGGAAAAACACAGCAAATACAAACCAGAAGCCTTCTGGTGCAGAACGGTGGTAATTCGGGACCATTTCGGGGGCATGGAAACCTCCTGTCAGTACCCCTGAGAATAATGCTATCACACTTATTACTACAGCCACCATTATGGGTATCTGCATTTTTAAGCTAAGATTTGCGCTTTTTCCGGCAACAATAGTGGCAAATATTATAATCAATGCTGCCATTATTTGAACGGGAGGAACTCCCCACTCTGCTGGCCAAAAAGGGGCAATCGATTCCGCTAATCCAAAGGCATATAAAGTTAAGCTAAGCGTCCGGCTAAGAAACAGAGGTATCCCGATGGCTCCACCAAGTTGAACACCCAGGCTTCGTGATATCATATAGTATTCGCCGCCAATACCAACCTTCATATTGGTAGCTATTGCCGATGCACTCAGGCCTGTAATAAAAGTAATGCCACTGGCAAGCACCACGGTAAGTAACGTAAGCGGTAAACCCAGATTACCCAAAACCCAACCGAATCTCAGATACATCATTACACCCAGAATGGTTAAAACACTTGGTGTAAATACGCCTAAAAAGGTGCCAAATTTTACAGGCTGTTGTACTTTTTGCTCCGACATAGTTTTATTTTGTTTGCCCACGAAAGTATTATTTTTTTTTTGTTAGACCATTTTTGGGCTAAATCTTATACGATAGCTATTGTATAAGATTTAGCCTTCTCTTTTTTTATATTCTTCTATTTTCTTTTTCCACAAAGACTTCTATATTTGCGAAGGGGTTTACTGAACAGAAGAAGGATGTCGAAACAAACAGCTGATGTTTCAATTATTGCTGCAAATTATAATAATGGGAAATTCCTGGCCAATTTCATCAATAGCATCAGCGAATCAACTATTCTGCCAAAAGAGTTAATAATAATTGACGATGCTTCAACAGATAATTCCCTGAGAATACTAAGCGATTTTTCCAATATCAAATACCTGAAAATTATAAAATTCGAAACAAATCGTGGTTTTTGCGAGGCACTTAACTGTGGAGTTGAAAATGCGACAGGAAAATATATTTTACGTATCGACCCCGACGATATTATTTGTGAAAACAGGATTGGGCAACAGTTCAAGTTTCTCGAAAGCAACAGCAAAATTGATGTAGTTGGTAGTAATGTAAGCTATTTCAATTCTGAAACAAAAAAGGAAATATTCCGATCTAATTTCCCTGTTCATCATTCAGAAATAAAAAAGGCTTTTTTAAAAGGAGAGCACGGTGTACAACACCCATCAACAATGATCCGAACAAGTGTAATGAAAAATTTCAGGTATTATCAGGAAAATGTATTGGCCGAAGATTACGAACTTTTTGCCATGATGATAAACCAGGGGTATAGATTTGCAAACATTCCAGCGGTACTAACAAAAATGCGTATACACAGCAAAAGTGTTTCCAATAGCATCGGCTTCGATACAATAAAGCTTACATTCAAAATCCGCGATCGAATATTTAACACTCATAGCCATCGTTTTAAAGTTTGGACCTACTATAATTATATTTTAAATTACAGGAAATTTCTTTTCAGCAATAAAAAGTTTATAAAACCTATTTATCTTATACTGGCAGCTATATTCTATCCTTCAAAACTGCTACGACGGATAAAGCTAAACTTCGTTTCGAAATGAAAAAGATAATAAATATCATCAGCCATTTTAACGAATATGTTGCCAACAAGGGAATAAATCCAGTAAATGTATTTTTTCGTTTGTTTCTGGTATTGTTTCTTGTCGATAGTGCAATTAACTATTTTACCCATGTACCGGTATTTGTAATTGGGGCGATAATTATTTTTCCCGTCTTTTTTTTTATGAGCCTGATTAATAATCCTGATAAGAAACAAATGCTTGCCTTCATATTGGCCTTTATAATTATTTCAATTTTCAACAATATCGTTCATCCGTTTCACGAGAAAAATATTTCGGACCTGCTTTTTGTTTTCCTGTTTTTTGCCGCCTATTTTTACTATCGCGAAAATATTAACAAATTAATTGTAGCTAATGTCTGGTTATTCCTGCTTGCAAGTTTGTTTATGTTTTCGTTTGCTTTTATTAATATCCAAAGCGATCCTTTAGCAAAAAAAGACCGTGTTCATAAATATAAACATAGCCCCACGGCAATAAAATGGAAAAAGAACAAACTTGATAAAATCGAAGCACCCCGAAATTATAATGCAGGCATTTTTCGTTATTCGCATATTGCCTCTTATTTTTTTGGTTTTCTGATGATTTTTTTTCTGAACAAATATTGGAAAAAGAATAAGATTGTAAGTGTGGCAATAATCATTGTAAGTTTTGCATTGCTCTTTTATACAGGTTCGCGGGCAATGATATTTGCTGTTTTCTTATCATCAATTTTGTTTTTGATCCGAAGAAAATATTATGTGTATTTATTGCCCATTGCCGCCATTATCGGGGCTGGGGTTATTTGGGTCGATTATTTTTTAAGTATAAGTGGAGGATCCATTTTTTATCAGTTTGTTGCATTAATTAAAACCGGCACCGAGAATTTTACGCGCTTATCGCGATACCGTATTTGGTATTCGTGGTGGGTCGAAGTACAGGATTTTGGATTTTTGGATTTTCTTATTGGCCGTACAAATTATAGCGGTATTCTTGCCAATAAAGCAAACCTGAATTATGAAATATGGTTTCACAACGACTTTTTAAATATCTTTTATTCTTACGGAATATTAGGACTGTTGTTGTATGTTTGGTTTTTTGTAAGGATATTTATTGATAACAGATCTTTTATCACCGGCAATTTCTTTATTTTTACTTTTTTTGTAGCAATGTTAATTACAGCAATTATAAATGGCTTCTATTTTTATTTTCCCATTTTCTTGTTGTATTTATTTTTTCTGATGATTAAAGAAGAGAAACATATAATATGAAAATCGGAATTTTAGGCACACGTGGCATTCCAAACAATTACGGAGGTTTCGAGCAGTGGGCAGAATATCTTTCGCAGGGATTGGTAAAGCGTGGCTGCGAAGTTTATGTGTATAATTCGCACAACCATCCTTTTCAGGAAAAAAGGTGGAAAGGTGTAAATATTGTTCATTGCTACGATCCTGAATTCAGGATTGGTACCGCCGGTCAATTTATCTACGATCTGAATTGTATTCTCGACAGCCGTCGGCGAAAATTTGATATTCTTCTTCAACTTGGATATACCAGCAGTTCGGTGTGGGGTTGGTTGTTGCCACGTCGAAAATCGTCGATACTTACAAATATGGATGGATTTGAGTGGCAGCGTGATAAATTCAACAAATACGTTCGTGGGTTTTTGCAGTATGCCGAAAAACTCGCTGTTTTCTTTTCCGATGCTTTAATTGCCGATTCGAGTATTATAAAAACATATTACGACAAAAATTACACAAAACCGGTATTTTTTATTCCCTACGGCGCATCGGTATTTTCAAACGCCGATAAAGCAAAACTCAAGGGTTATAATGTCGAGCCATATAGATACAATTTATTAGTAGCACGCCTCGAATCAGAAAATAATATTGAGGCAATAATTGCCGGGATACTGAAATCAAAAAGCCAACTGCCTTTATTAATTGTAGGAAATCACAAAATTTCGCATGGAAAGTATTTAAAAGAAAAATATGGTCATGATATTCGTATCAGGTTTCAGGGAAGTATTTACGATTTAGATATTTTAAACAACCTCCGGCATTTTTCGAATCTTTATTTTCATGGGCACAGTGTAGGTGGTACAAATCCATCGTTGTTAGAAGCAATGGCAAGCTCTGCATTGATTTGTTCGCATGATAATCCGTATAATAGAAGTGTACTCGATGGCAATGCTTTTTTCTTTTCTACTTCCGAAGGAGTTTCAGAAATAATAAATAAGCACACAGATAAAAAGAACTATTCCGATAAGATTGAAGGAAACATGCAAAGAATTATTAATTATTATTTAATTGATAATATTATAGAAAGCTACTATCGTTTGTTTCTTGATATGAGGAAAAACAACAACATCAAGACATAGCCGAATGTAGTTTATTCCGGGTCAACATCAAAAAATCGCAAAGGCAAAAATATCGTCTGTTTGAAAATCGGGAGAAAAGCAGTCTTTGATGTTTTCTCAGGAGTTTTTTACATTTTGGTCTGCAAAATAGTCTTGTACTCTTCTTTATCTTTCAGTATTTCGATGGCTTTGTTCACCATTTTGTCTTTTTTCAGGTCGTATTCTAAACTGCCCTGCCTGAAGTAGTAGCGCTGCAAAATTTCTCCTGCAATAATGTCTGTGATTTCTTCTTTGAAAATTTGTAAATCGCGTGCTAAATCATGTGTTAGGATTTTTTCGAGTGCATCGAATTCAGGTTTTGCTTTATCGTAATATTTTTCTTCATCAGCAATTTTTATCAGCTCTTTAAATAATTCCTCGCTGTTGGTATTGTAATCGAAATCGCGTTTCATTATGAATTCAACAAAATCATCATAATCTTTTTCAGAAAAAATAAATTCCTGTGCCGGTGGTACCGAATCGTGAGTTAAACAATAACCGGTAACAAAATCGAAAATAATATCTTTTATATAAAGGAGCGATGCCAGCTTGCTCAATTGTTCGTTATCGGTTTTTACATCAGGAACAATACCTCCTCCATCGTAAACTTTTCTGCCGTTTTTTGTCGAAAACTCCGAAATTAACGAATCGGGAACATGGCCTACACTGCCATCTTTATTTCGGTGGCTGTAGTCGAGAGCCTGGATGCAACGGCCACTTGGGATATAATATTTGGCGGTGGTAACTTTTAGTTTTGTGTTATAACTTAAATCGCGGGTGGCTTGCACAAGGCCCTTACCAAAAGTACGTGTGCCAACAATTACACCTCGATCGAGGTCTTGCATAGTTCCCGAAACAATTTCGGAAGCTGATGCAGATTTGCTGTTTACCAAAACGGCAATGGGCATAATGGTATCGTAAGCCGGTTTTGGGGTGTTGTAAGTTTTATCGAAGCTTTTGCGTTTGCCCTTTGTACTCACAATTTCCTGCCCTTTGTCGACAAAAAGGTTCATTATTTTTACGGCTTCGAATAGCAAACCGCCGGGGTTTCCACGTAAATCGAACACCAGCGATTTCATGTTTTGGTTTTCCTTTAAATCGACCACCGCAGCATTTACTTCGGTAAAAGCTTTTTGGGTAAAAGACGTAAGCCTCACGTAGCCAATTTCATCGTCAAGCATTTGATAATGGGGAACCGATTTCATATCGATCTTTTCGCGGACAAGGGTAAATATCGTTGTTCCCTCTGTTCCCGGTCTTTCAATCAGCAATTCAACTTCGGTGTTTGGCTGGCCTTTTAAGAAATCGCTAAGGTCGGCAATGCTTTTGTCGGCAATGTTATGCCCGTCAATTTCTATTATTAAATCCCCGGCCTTCAGGCCTGCCTTGTGTGCAGGCGAATTTTCGTAAGCTTCGCTGACGGTTGCTTTTGGCCCTTTTTTCTTTATCAGCGCACCAATGCCGCCATATTGCCCGGTATGAATAAAACGCAGGTCTTCGATTTTCGATTCGGGAATATAATTCGTGTATGGATCGAGGCCGCGCAACATTCCGTTTATCCCGTTTTTTATCAAACTGCCCGGGTCGGTTTCATCGACATAATAAAGGTTTACCTCGCGGAACAAAGTGTAAAAAATATCTAAGTTTTTGGCAATCTCGAAATCTTTTTCGTAGAAGCCAATAAAAGCAACAGACGAAATTACTATTGCCGAAATAATTATCCAGGTTTTTCCTGATTGTATTTTTGTAAATTTTTTCATGTTTGTATATTACTATTATTTTTCTAATCGCTTATTTAATGTCTAAATACTCATATTTAAATACTAACTGCTTTTATTACGGAACCGGATCATAGCCATGCCCGCCCCAGGGGTTGCACGACAAAAATCGCTTTACTGCTAAATATCCACCTTTGTATGGCCCGTGTTTTTTTATTGCCTCCACGCTGTATGCCGAGCATGTTGGCGTGTATCTGCACGATGCCGGCGTTATGGGCGAAATTACATATTGGTAGAATTTCACAATCCCTATAAATATTTTACTTAGCAGTTTTTTCATTAATCATGGATAAACGGCGCAAAATTAAAATTATTTTTCCTTCGATTTGTCCGAACGAAAGAATATCCCGGCTAATGTATATCAGCATAAAAACCCTGGTCTTTTCTTTTTGTGTAGAAGCCTTGTACAAAACATGCTTGTTCAGGCGGTAAGCTTCACGACTAAGGCGTTTTATCCGGTTACGTTTAACTGCACTTTTAAAATTTTTCTTCGATACCGTAACCCCAAATTTGGCTGGTAGCTTTGGTTCGATATCGAAATCCATCCATATTACTTTATAAGGAAAAATCAGGAATGAATTGCCTTGTTCAAAAAGCTGTTTTATGGTTTTACGTTTACAAAGTCGTTCTTTTTTCGATAATGTATATCTTTTCATCCAAACAAATATTTAATTATTCGCTCATTAACAGCTAAATTAGAG
>JAYENH010000769.1:0-8592 GCA_034721995.1 Bacteroidota bacterium | reverse complement strand
CATTATTGTCCGTTACAGTAACCGTATAACTACCATCACTCAATCCAGTTGCTGTTGAATCTGTTTGACCATCACTCCATAAATAAACATACGGAACAACGCCTCCAACAGGATTGGCTGTTAGTTCTCCATTTGAACCATTAAAACACTGAATCTCCTGTGTCACACTTACAGTAAGAGTGAACTGGGAATACGTCGTCTGATAACTCAACAAAAGTAATAGCACCGGCACAAAAAGGCCGAGATACCTTACCTTTGAAATTAAGGATTTGCCCATCGGCAAATCGCTCCTTCTAGTAGATATTCTCATAATTCAAAATTTAAATTATTGATTTGTTTTACTAAATTTATTAATATTCTTTTCCTTTCTATCTTCTTTAAAAATCATCTTAACTTTAAACAAAATGCCTGAAAACCGATTATCTTACACAATATTCAAATGATATTGATTAAATAAACCTTCGTTTCACTGCTATACTATCTCCTTGTTCACAAGGCTTTTAATGCAGTATTCCCTCAAAATTATCAGTCTAAAAACATTCCCTCTTTAATAATGAGTAAACATAAAAAATAATTTTCATATTAACAACTACTCATTTTTATTTTTTTATAATAAATAAGGATCAAACCCTTATCATTCCTTATGTTCAGTCAATAATTGATTAATAGCTACAATATCAATGCTGATTAAAGAGTATCTAAATCAATTCCTTATTGTGGATTCCCACTATAATAAAAGAAAGCCGGAGACCTGCATAGATTTATCGAAAATAAACATATTTTAAGTTACTTCATTATTGATTCTATTTCATCAACAGTAATAGGAATTCTCTTGCCGAGTAACCTGCTGCCGTTTTCTGTTACAAGAATATCGTCTTCGAGCCTGATGCCTCCAAAATCGCGATACTCGTTAACTTTGTCAAAATTGATAAATTGATTGTTGATATTTTCATTTTTCCATTTGTCGATTAGGGCAGGAATAAAGTATATGCCGGGTTCGTTGGTAATTACAAAACCTGTTTCAAGTTTCCTGCCCAAACGCAGGTAAGCTGTTCCGAACTGATCGATACGGCTTGTATGTTCATCATAACCAACATAGTTTTCGCCTAAGTCTTCCATGTCGTGTACATCAAGCCCCATCATGTGGCCAAGCCCGTGTGGGAAAAACATTGCATGTGCCCCGCTTTTTACAGCTTCGTCAACATCACCCTTCATTAGACCCAGTTCTTTAAGGCCCGATGCAATTACCCTGGCCGAGAGTAAATGGATATCCTGATATTTCACTCCCGGCTTTGTAGCTTCTCTTGCTTTGTTGTTTGCGGCCAAAACTATCTCATAAATTTCTTTTTGCTTTTGGCTGAATTTTCCGGTAACAGGAATTGTCCTTGTAAAATCAGAGGTATAACACATTGGAGTTTCTGCACCTGCATCGGTAAGCAACATGCGGCCTTCGCGCAATTTATTGCCATGATAATGGTTATGCAAAGTTTCTCCATTAACAGATAATATAACAGGGAAGGAAATACTACCTCCATGACTCAATGCTATACCTTCGATATGACCAGCTATTTCGCGCTCATAAATCCCCGGCTTTGCCATTTTCATAGCAGCAGTATGCATTTCATAACCAATGGCTGCAGCCTTTTCAATTTCGGTAATCTCATATTCATCCTTTATCGACCTTAAACTTACTATTGCTTTTATCAAATCTACCGAAACATATTGTTTTACTTTTGAATTATGTATTCCCAATAAGCTTTCGAGGAGGAAAATATTTTCGGCACGGTATGGTGGCAAAAAGTGAACCTTGCGGCCTTTTTTTATTGCATCACTCACCATCTCAAAAAGATTATTAAATGGTGATGTGTTTTTTACACCAACTTTAGCCGCCCTGTCTTTGAGCGAAGGTTGTGGCCCCATCCAGATAATGTCGTCAATTTCTACATCATTTCCATAAATATAATCCTGCCCCGAATCAATATCCAATACACCTGCAAGATTCTGCGAATTCAATCCAAAGAAATATAAAAAAGAACTGTCTTGCCTGAATTGATAAGTATTTGCAATGTAATTCATGGGAACATCGCCATTACCCAATATTAATACTATACCATTACTAATCTTTGATCGTAATGCTCTTCTACGTGAAATATAAACATCTGTTTTAAACATACTATATAAATTTAGTTATTACTGTTTCATTAATAATTCTATTTCTTCAACTTCAATAGGAATATTCCCCATGAGATCAACTGGTCGGTCATCAACCAAAATATCATTTTCTATCCTGATTCCAATACCCTCTTTTTCAATGTACAAACCGGGTTCGCATGTTAACACCATGCCCTTTTCAAATATACGATCTTTTGCGCCTGGATCGTGTACATCCAAACCAATAAAATGACTTGCACCATGCATATAAAAATTAAAAAACATGGGAGACTTTTCTTCCTGATATTCAACGTCTATTTTAGAAAACAAGCCTAATATGATCATTTCATCTTCCATCCATTTATTTACTTTATTGTTGATAATATTTATGGTATTACCGGGAACAAATAATTGTTTAGCTTTTTTAAATACACGTAAAACAGATTCGTAACATTCTTTCTGCCTTTTGGTAAATTTTCCATTTACAGGAATTGTCCTTGAACAATCGGCAGCATAATTTCGATATTCTGCACCAAAATCCATTAATACAAGATCGCCGAATTTGCATACCGAATCATTCGAGACATAATGCAATACACAAGCATTTTTCCCCGATGCAACAATTGGGGCATAAGCATGTCCTGCTGCACCAAGTTGCCGAAACTCATAACTAATTTCTGCTTCGATCTGATATTCAATCATTTTAGGCCTGGTGGTTTTCAATACGCGGCGAAAAGCACTTCCTGTAATTTCACAGGCCTTTTTCATGAGTTCAACTTCTTCTTTTTCCTTTATTAATCGTAGCTCTAATAATAATGGTGCAAGCCTTTCTGTTTTTAAGCCCGGAAAATTATTAATCAACTCCCTCGAAAACCTGAGGTTTCGTTCCGGCACATCGGTGTTAAACTTTGGATATTCATTATGATAAAGATATATATACTTGGCCCTCAGTAATAACTCGCGCATTACCGAATCAAATTCAAGCAGGTAATGAATATTTTCCACACCACTTATATTATGTGCCTCTTCGATACTGTATTTGTGCCCCTCCCATGTTTCCTGTTTTTTATCTGGTTTAACAATAAAAACAAGCTCCTGAAATTTCTTATCAGGATGATCAGGATAAAAGCAAAATATTGTTTTCTCCTGCTTCAGTCCTGTTAAGTAAAGCATGTTTGAATTTTGCCTGAATTTGAAGAATTGATCCCCATTTCTCGGCATTTCGTCATTGGAATGAAGGATGACAAGGGAATCCTTTTTTAGAAAGCTGTTAAACTTCTTTCGAGTATTGATAAAGTATTCTTTTTGCAAGAACATATCCTTCATTTTAGAATTGTTTTAAATTACATATTGTTGTGTTTCAATATTGTGTAAACACTTATAATAATCTACATTTGTCGATGTTTTATTTCATAAATGTAATCCGCAAGATATAGAAATTATTATTAAAAAAAATCTTATGAGCAGTATTTTTAGTGCGTCTATCGGGAAAAAGTTGATAATGAGTATCAGCGGTCTTTTCCTTATTGTCTTTCTACTGGTCCATCTGGGTTTAAACCTACTATTAATTGTTGGACCTGATGCTTTTAATGCAGGAGCACATTTTATGGCTACAAATCCGGCCATAAAAATTATTGAACCGGTGCTTGCACTTGGTTTTATAATCCACATCTTGTACGCATCCATCCTGACACTGCAAAACCAAAAAGCACGTCCTGTTAATTACGACACAGTAAACCAATCGAAAAGTAGCACATGGGCATCACGTAACATGTACATACTTGGTGGTTTAGTATTAATTTTTCTGGTTATCCACATTATTAATTTCTACTGGAAAATAAAAGTACTGGGAGGCCACGAGCTTTCGTCAACAACAATTGATGGTGTTGAAATGCACGACACCTATTTGTTGGTAGCAGGCTTGTTTAAGCAATGGTGGTTCGATGCTATTTATGTAGTTGGTTCCATTTTTCTTGGCCTGCATTTGTCTCATTCCTTTTGGTCTGCATTTCAAACACTTGGCTTAAGCAATATTATCTGGAGGAAAAGGCTCGAAGTAGCTGGTAAAATTTATACTTACCTGATTGCCATAGGCTTTTCTATAATTCCATTGTATTTTTTAATAACAGGATAATCCTTAATAATTTTAGTTATGAGCAAAATTAATTCTAAAATACCTGAAGGTCCTGTTGCTCAGAAATGGGACAATTTCAAGGCACATCAAAATCTTGTAAACCCTGCAAACAAACGAAAGTTAGACATTATTGTAGTCGGTACCGGCCTGGCCGGAGCATCGGCAGCAGCAAGTCTTGGTGAACTGGGTTTCAACGTAAAGAATTTTTGTTATCAGGATAGCCCCAGACGTGCACACAGCATTGCAGCACAGGGAGGAATAAATGCCGCCAAAAATTACCCAAATGATGGAGACAGTATTTATAGGCTTTTCTACGATACCGTTAAAGGTGGAGACTACCGTGCCCGGGAAGGCAATGTGTATCGTTTGGCACAAGTAAGTAACGATATTATCGATCAATGTGTGGCACAGGGTGTTCCTTTTGCCCGCGAATATGGTGGGTTGTTAGATAATCGCTCGTTTGGTGGCGCACAGGTTTCACGTACTTTTTACGCTCGTGGGCAAACCGGACAGCAATTGCTATTAGGTGCTTATGGTGCTTTAAATCGTCAAATTGCGGCAGGCACGGTAAAAATGTACCAACGCAGCGAAATGCTCGATCTTGTTGTTGTTGACGGCAAGGCACGTGGTATAATTGTTCGAAACCTTATTTCCGGTGAAATTGAACGACATTTTGGCCATGCCGTAGTAATTGCAACCGGTGGCTATGGAAATGTTTTCTTCCTGTCGACCAATGCAATGGGATCGAACGGAAGTGCATTATGGCAAACATACAAACGTGGTGCTTACATCGGAAACCCATGTATGGTGCAAATACATCCCACATGTATCCCTGTGCATGGCGAGTTTCAATCGAAACTGACCCTGATGAGCGAAAGCCTTCGTAACGATGGAAGGATATGGGTTCCGAAGAAAAAAGAAGATGCTGAAAAAATAAGAGCAGGCAAATTACGGCCCGAAGACCTGAAAGAAGAAGACCGCGATTATTATCTCGAAAGAAGGTATCCTGCCTTTGGCAACCTTGTTCCACGCGATGTAGCCTCAAGGGCTGCCAAAGAACGTTGCGATGCCGGATTCGGTATTGGCACAGGTCTGGCTGTTTATCTCGATTTTAAATCGGCAATCGAAAGATTGGGCGAAAAAGTGATAGAGCAACGCTATGGGAATCTTTTCCAGATGTACGAAAAAATTGTGGATGAAAACCCCTACAAAACCCCAATGATGATTTATCCGGCAATCCATTACAACATGGGTGGCACATGGGTAGATTACGAACTGCAAGCAACTATTCCCGGTTTGTTTACAATTGGCGAGGCAAATTTCTCCGACCACGGTGCAAACCGCCTCGGTGCCTCAGCTTTAATGCAAGGATTAGCCGATGGATATTTCGTACTGCCTTTTACAATTCAGAATTATCTGGCCGATGAAATACATACGCCACGAATGTCAACAGACTCGCCTGAATTTGTAAAGACAGAAGAAGAAGTAAAAGAACGTCTCCAAAAATTAATGGACATAAAAGGCAATAAATCTGTCGATTCGTTCCATAAACGACTGGGGCACATTATGTGGGAAAATGTAGGTATGGCAAGGAAAAAAGAAAACCTTGAAAAAGCAATTGCTAAAATCAAAGAATTACGGAAAGAATTCTGGAAAGATTTACGTATTCCCGGAGAATTAAATGGCCTAAACAACGAGCTTGAAAAAGCAAGTCGTGTAGCCGATTTCTTAGAACTTGGAGAACTGATGGCCATTGATGCCTTAAACCGCGAAGAATCCTGTGGTGGTCATTTCCGCGAAGAACATCAAACTGCCGAAGGCGAAGCCCTACGAAACGACGAAGAATTTGCTTATGTAGCTGCATGGGAGTATAAAGGTGATAATCAAGACCCTGAGTTACACAAAGAAAAGTTAAGTTATGTTGATATTGAAGTAAAACAACGCAATTACAAATAATCGTTTTTGATTGTTTTCATTTAATTATATTGAAAAACAAAAAATAAAATAAGATGGATTTAACTTTAAAAATATGGCGGCAGAAAGACGCACAATCAAAAGGAAAATTCGAAAACTATAAGGTAAAAGGCATATCTCCCGATTCATCTTTTCTTGAGATGATGGACATCCTTAACGAAAACCTAATCAGTGATAACGTTGAACCTGTGGCTTTTGACCACGATTGTCGCGAAGGAATATGCGGTATGTGCAGCCTTTTTATTAATGGCCGCGCACACGGGCCCGACGAAGATATTACGACCTGCCAGTTGCACATGCGAAAATTCAAAGATGGCGAGACCATCACGATAGAACCCTGGCGGGCAGGTGCTTTTCCTATTATCAAAGATTTAATGGTCAATAGGGACGCATTCGAGAATATCCTGCAATCAGGTGGTTTTGTTTCGGTCAACACGGGTGGTGTTCCCGATGCCAACACTATACCAATAAGTAAAGAAAACGAATCGGAAGCTATGGATGCCGCAACCTGTATTGGTTGTGGGGCTTGTGTTGCAACCTGTAAGAATTCTTCGGCCATGCTGTTTGTATCTGCAAAAGTTTCGCAATTAGCATTATTACCCCAGGGAAAACCCGAAGCCAAACGCAGGGCTAAAAACATGTTAGCCACAATGGATGAAATGGGATTCGGAAATTGCAGTAACACAGGAGCTTGCGAGATAGAATGTCCGAAAGGGATTTCGTTGGCACACATTGCCCGTTTCAACCGCGAATTTATTGTAGCTAAATTATATGACTAATTCATATTTGAAATTATTAAGGAGCACCATAATTGTAATTGTGGTGCTTTTTTTTATTGAAACCTGAAATTAGAAATTGCAGGCTTGAAACATAGATGCGGAGACAAGGCATGCCTTGTCACTACAATATTCTCCCAATGCTGTTTTGCCCTCTAATACTTTGAAACTCTTAATTTTAACTTTGAACCAAAAAGTCGACATATCATTTTTTCGGCGCGATGTACTTGAAGTTGCGCCTGAACTTATTGGAAAAATCCTGGTAAGGAAATTCGATAACGGAAAAATTATCCGCTATAAAATTACCGAAACAGAAGCCTACAAAGGCGAGGAAGACTTAGCCTGCCACGCCAGTAAAGGCAGGACAAAGCGAACTGAAGTTATGTACCACGAAGGCGGCCTTGTTTATGTTTACCTGATTTATGGTATGTACTGGATGCTCAATTTTATAACAGGAAAAACAGATAATGCACAGGCAGTTTTAATACGTGGTATTGAGGGTTTTAACGGCCCGGGAAAACTAACAAAAGCCCTGCATATTGATAAAAGTTTTTATGGTGAAGAATTAATCAGGTCGGATCGGATTTGGATTGAAGATAATCAACATAAAGAAAAAATTAAAACCGGAAAACGAATCGGGATTGATTATGCAGGAAATTTATGGGCAAACAAACTATGGCGATTTTACATTTAGCTTGAAAATACTTAATTATTTTTACCCGCAAAAGTAAAGTTATGAACTATAAACAAGCAACAGAATTCCTTTTCAATCAACTCCCTATGTTTCAACGAAAAGGAAAGGCTGCCTATAAATCCAATCTTGATAATACGCACAAACTAGACGCATATTTTAAGCATCCACATCATAATTTTAAAACTATTCATGTTGCAGGGACAAACGGAAAAGGTTCGGTTTCGCATATTCTTGCTGCCATTTTCCAAACTGCCGGCTATAAAACCGGGCTTTACACTTCGCCTCATTTAATAGATTTTCGAGAAAGGATAAAGGTAAACGGAGCAATGATCCTCGAATCCGAAGTTGTTAATTTTGTCAAGGACCACTCAACTATTATTAAAGAAATTAAACCATCGTTTTTTGAGATGACCGTGGCAATGGCATTCGATTATTTTGCCCGCCAACAAGTTGATATTGCAATAGTTGAAACAGGCTTGGGTGGCAGGCTCGATTCAACAAATATTATTTTTCCTGAATTATCGATAATCACAAATATTTCTTTTGATCACACAGCCTTTTTGGGCGATACCCTTGTAAAAATTGCTACCGAAAAAGCAGGAATTATTAAAGCTGAAACCCCTGTTGTTATTGGAGAAAGCCAAGAAATATGCAAAGACATATTTATCGAAAAAGCCAATAATCTTAACAGTAAAATAATTTTTGCTAATGAAATTTTCAGCATCCCTTATTCCATGCAAAATACCGAAGGTTTGCAGGTTTTTAATGTTGAATCGAAGTGTGATACTAATTACAAAAACCTGGCAATCGATCTACTTGGCCAATATCAGAAAAAAAATGTAATTACCTGTTTGGCTGCTATC
>JAYENH010000768.1:0-1926 GCA_034721995.1 Bacteroidota bacterium | reverse complement strand
TAAATCTGAAAGCAAATTAGCATGTGCACCGGCAGTTGGGTTACCCGAAGAAACCATATAGGAATGATTATCGAAGCCTCCCTTCGAAGCCATAAAAATTTTGGTACGGCTACCACCATTCAACATCCTGGCAATTGATTTTAACTGGTTGCCCAAACTTGTTTCGGGATACACGCTGGCATTATTTCCTGCGTTAAAGGTTTGAGAAATCCTTTGTGCATAAATGTTTACACTATTTTCAATATCAGCAATATGATTAAGCATTTCGCCATTTTCGGTATTAGGGATATTTGCAATAGGCTCGCCGCTCATTGCCGAAACCAATGAATAAAAACCTGCCGGGTCTTGCCCCGACAAATTTATTTCCCACTTGTGCTGCTCAAAGTTATGGAAGCCCCTGTTGTTCATATCACCAAAAATTATCCCAAGCGGATCGGGTTCACCAACAAAGGGGTTTCCTGAATATCCGGGATAGCGATGTTGAAAAAATCGGGCTAACCAACCACTGTTTTCGTTAACAAGCAGGCCTCCGCTCCCGGTCAAAATATTTTGCAGCGAAGTAAAATGCGATCTATTAGGCTCCTCATATCCAACACCCTGAATAATCGACATCAATCCATCGTCGAACATCGTTTTAAAACCTGCCAACTCGGGATGCAAACCAAGCTGCTTTGTTGAGGGGGCTGTATTGTCCAAAGTAATCAGCGAGCTTTGGGGCAGCTGTATATATGGCCGGTGTGTCGCATAAGCCGAAAGGTGGTTGAGCGGAACAGTAGTATTAACAATATCGTTTCCGCCGTTCAGGAAAATAAACACCATAGTCCTGTCGGTTACTGCACATGGATCGACAATAAGGGGGCTGGGCGAAGCAAATAACTGTAAGGGCATACCATTAATCATCAGCGGAAGCATCCCCAATGGTAATCCGGCTTTTATAAAATCTCTTCTATCCATAGTATTAATTTTTTCTGATTAAAAAGTTTGAAATTCCGGTGATGCCACCAATGCCTCGAAAAGATTGTTCAATGCAATCCTGACGGCAGTATCATCGCCTGTTACCGTATATTGATGCCATTCGAAAAACCAATTTTCCGAACTAAGCGAACCTAATAGTTTGTTCTTGAAATAATCAAACCTGACCTGATCGGGCACAACAGCAAACGAAACCTCAATAAACTGATTAAGTAATTGATCGGGGTAACCTATATTTGTAAAATTCTGCTCAACAAATTCGACGATATCAATTTGAAATGGTATATTAGAATTATACTTGATGGTTTTTCCGTTTATTAAGGAATATGCCAAACGGTACCTGTATGAGATAGTGGCCTGATCGACCCAGTTTTTACTGAAGCCGGGACTTTTATAAAATCCGGGATATCCTTCAACACCAAGTGGATAAGGAGGAAATCCCAAAGGATCGAGAATCCTGTAAAGAAGATAGTATGGAAAATTCTCGTACAACGCTGGTGAATTGTTAAGTATCCCAATCTGGTTTGCATCGAATAAATTTACGCTGCCAAAAAATAATTCCAAAGGCGATTTGATTTTGCCACCGATTATTTCATCCTCGTTGTTTGAATCGTCTTCGTCGTAAAAATGAACACTTTTCAACAAGGTTTTCAGGGTGTCGGAAATATCGTAACCATCGGTATACATCTGATTGGCAAGAGGCGTAATAATATCCGTTTCTATTTCCTGGTTAATCCTGTCGCTTACAAAAAACCTGTACAAACGTCGGCAAAAAGCTTTTGCAGTTTCAATCTGATTAAATATCAAATCCATATAATCATGAAGCTCGCGGTACATGTCGTTTGCATCAACAGCCCCGGTTATTGATTGATGCTGAAATGTGGAATCGAAAGTTTTGTTTGCAATATTGTGATACCAATGACTGGCATATCCGGTTGCGAGGCCGGTTTCGGG
>JAYENH010000767.1:0-1926 GCA_034721995.1 Bacteroidota bacterium | reverse complement strand
AGTGTATATAAAACACAAAAAATTGCCGGTAGCATTATCGGGGTTTTTCTTTTTGTGTTTTATATACACTCTTTTCTATTAGCTTATAAAATTCAAGGTTGCCGGCAAGCGATATCAGAAGGAACAAAACGGCAAACGACCATTGGCCAAAAAGGATAGAACCAATAAGTACGCTTACGAAAACTAAACCTGTGATACTTCGTGTAATAAGATTCTTCAAAACTCAGGCTTTAAAATTCTTACTTATCTCAATTGCTTTTACCTCGTTCTGTTTCTGTACATAAACTTCCACCTCGCCAAACTGATACGAGGAATCTTGTTTGTTGATAATAACGCAAACAATATTATTGTCGTCAAGTACTTCTTTTAAAATTTCGGCTTCGTAAGCCTTCGATGCGGAGTAGATCAATACCCAGTCATTTTCCATGTTCTAATTATTTAGGTCGATAAAAACAATAAGTTGTTTTGGCCCGTGCGCCCCCATCACCAAGGTTTTTTCAATGTCGGCAGTTCTACTTGGGCCGGTAATAACCGAAATCATCGAAGGCAGGTTTTCCTTATATTTTGCCTGTATGGCATAAATAGCATCGCCAATTTCCTGCACAAGTTGCGATTTTTGGGCAAAAACAATATGGCATGGCGGAAAAACATTCATTGCCCTTCCCGATACCTGCGCCGAACTTACCATAACACTTCCGGTGCGGGCAATTAAAAATTCGCAATTTGTAATTCCGGCTTCCATGTTATAAAACTCTTTTTCTTCTGATGTAAAAAGTATATTCGATCCGGTTAATAATGATTGAATTTCAGCATCTATGCAATGCAGTTTTTCTATTTTGTTATCAGATAAAAACTCGTTTAATTGCGAAATAAGCTCTTTGGTGTTGTTGTAGAGAAAAATCTGTCCTGAATTTTCTGCAAACTCTTCAGTAAATTTTTCTATTAGGGGTTTGTCAATCGTGGGTTTTACCGGACTTGAAAAATCAGGTTTTTCAATTTCTTTGCCCTGTCTTTTTTCAATACTTTTCCTTATCCTACCCAGAATTAAGTCCCTCGTTTCCATCTTAAATTTTTCCTTTAATAATAAAGAACAGTTTTTATATTACTGACTAAATACTAAGCCTTTGCGGATGTGTCTTCTTTCTTGTCAGCTTTTTTTTCTGGTTTCTCTTTGGCTTTATTTTTTTTTGCAAGCTTGTTAAGCTCATCAATTTCTTCTGTACGTGTTTTGCCAAAATTGCGTTTACCGAAAATACTTTCAAGGTCGTCGGTAAAAATCACTTCGCGTTCTAATAATTGTTCTGCAAGTTTATTTAGTCCTTCCTTGTTATTTTTTAACAGATCGACAGCCCTTTTGTATTGTTCGTCGATTATTTTTTCTGCTTCATCGTCGATTATTTGGGCTGTTTGTTCGCTATATGGTTTATTGAAAGAATATTCAGATTGCCCCGAGGAATCGTAATAACTGCGATGGCCTAACTTATCGCTCATGCCAAAATATGAAACCATAGCATAAGCTTGCTTTGTAACTTTTTCGAGATCGTTTAAAGCACCTGTCGAAATTCTACCAAAATTAATTTCTTCAGAAGCACGGCCTCCCAGTGCCGAACATATTTCATCGAGAATTTGCCCGGTTGTTGTAATTTGCCTTTCCTCTGGAAGGTACCATGCAGCACCGAGCGCTTTCCCCCGTGGCACAATAGTAACTTTTACAAGAGGGTTGGCATGTTCCAGCAACCAGCTAATTGTAGCATGTCCGGCTTCGTGGTATGCTATTGTTTTCTTTTCCTGAACGGTAATAATTTTATTTTTCTTTTCCAGGCCACCGATAATCCTGTCTACGGCATCAAGAAAATCTTGTTTCTCGACAAGTTTTTTCTCTTTCCTTGCTGCAATAAGTGCCGATTCGTTGCAAACATTAGCAAT
>JAYENH010000766.1:0-1927 GCA_034721995.1 Bacteroidota bacterium | reverse complement strand
ATTATCACTAACATCTCCGCCCATCAATGTTCCTGTAATAAGCTGGCCCATTTGATCATATTCTTCTTGAGTAATTAATGTATTACCCTGAGTAGCATTACGGACTTCATCATAAGCTTCAGGAAATAAATGGCAAAACAGGCATCAGCATAATTCCCGTATAAATCCCTTTGGCAGAAAGTTCTTTGATGGCAGTAAATCGCTTTGATGATTCCGGTGCGCCCGGCTCTGTAATTCTTGAAAGATTATCATCAGCCGTAGTTATGGTAAACGAAACGGCTGCATACACACGGCTTATTTCTTTGATGATATCCGCATCGCGCAACACAAGATCGCTTTTGGTGAGGATGTGTACCGGAAAGCGAAAATGCCGGATTGTTTTTAAGGCTTGTTGGGTAAGGTATGTTTTTTCTTCAATGGGCATGTATGGGTCGTTCATGCTACCTGTGCCAATAGTTCCCTTTTTTCGTTTATTTCTCAGGGCTTTAGCCAAAAGCTCAATGGCATTTTCTTTAATCAGGATATCAGCAAAATTTTCAATTTGGTAACACTCGCTACGCGAATCGCAATAAATACACTGGTGCTGACAACCCCGGTACAGGTTCATATTGTACGAAATCCCAAACCAGGGATCGGGGCCATTTTTCAATGCCGACAGTATGCCTTTTGCAGTAATGTTTTTTATCATTTTAACCTAGATTATTCATGATTATGAATTACTTGATTCGCTTTGAATTAAACAATCTCTTTTTCATATTGATTTTGTATTCAGAAAATTAAGCAAGTTTTTTGAATTAGCGATGTTAAAAACATTTTTATAGTTCGAAGATAATATAAATTTATCGCTTTGTTTCCCATTTAGAAAATTTCAACCTGCATTTTTCTTAGATTTATTCTTTTGCGTCAATGGATAAAAAGAATTACCTTTAGGCAGTTTTTAAAACTATATGCATAAACCTTAACCTAAACAACTTTGAAAAACTCATCCTGCATGATGCACTTAATACATTTAATAGCAATAGCCTTTTTCTTACCATTGACCAATAATGATGAAACCAAAACAAACTCATACTTAAAGACATGAAAGCAAAAATATTTTTTATCCTATTGATGTGCGTAATTCTGAATTTTAGCGCAAAAGCCCAAATTTCCCTTTCATACACCAGCACCGATATTATGTGTTATGGCGATACTAATGGAGTTATTGGTATTGTGGTAAGCGGAGGAACATTGCCCTATCAATATTTATGGAACAATGGTGCAACAAGCCAAATTCTCATCAATTTGGGGGCAGGCACATATAGCGTTACAGTTATTGATAATGTAGGTAGTACGGGTAGCCTAAGTATCGCTCTTACCCAACCAGACCAAATCCAACTATCAACTTCGTCAGATCAGACTATCTGCATGGGGCAAGCTGCAAATCTGATTGCAGCAGTAAATGGCGGAACTCCACCTTATACTTATCATTGGACTCCTGGAGGATATACAACAGGAAGCATTATGGTTTCGCCTATGCAATCGACGGAATATTGTGTATATGTTACAGATATAGTAGGATGTCAAAGTAATCAACAGTGTGTAACAGTTTTTGTGTACCCGCCTCTGCAAATTCAGGCTTCTGCATCTGCCGATTCAATCTGCCAGGGCGATTCGGTTACAATATTTGCCAATTTTAGCGGAGGAACCGGAGGGCCTTACTCTGCCCTTTTAAGTGATGGGACTACATCCGAAATAATATCTCCACCTTATGAACTTAACCCCGTTTATACTACTACGTATATTATAACTGTTAACGATTTTTGTGGAACTCCCTCAGTTTCCGATACAATCACCATTACAGTATCGCCTTTGCCGGAATTTACCATTTCGAGTAACATCGTTAATGGTTGTGCCCCACTTACAATCGGTTTTTACTCGACAATAA
>JAYENH010000765.1:0-1930 GCA_034721995.1 Bacteroidota bacterium | reverse complement strand
CCGTACCGAAGCATTAAAATAATTATCGAAATGCAGGGCAAGGTTAAAGGCATTATCGGTATTCTTTGCAACATTAACTTTTAATTCGTATCCATTGCCGGCAGGTACGGGCAACAGGCGATAATTTATTTTTTGATATATGAGGTGTTGGTAGGCATGGTTTATTTTTTTGCTGATATCTTTTACCAAATATTTTTTTCCATCCTCAACTTCGATAATAAACAGAAACTGTTCGGCTTCGTTTTCACTTAAACCAACAATATTTACATTATTGATTTTTATTGAGTCGAAAGGGTAAGAAATAGTTGGATATTTTTGGGTTTGGCTGATATTATTTAACGAATCGGCAAGATGTTTTAAAACCGGCAGCATTTTTCGGGCAGCATTTTCGCCCAGTTTAATCAGTGTATCAACATCGAGGAAAGACCCGGAATTATAGCCTGTAATATCGGGCCTGATGTAGTAATCGCATAATTTAAGGTTTTTTTCGTACATGGGCCGTCGAAGTATAATACCTGCCTGAGATATGATACGTGTCGGGTTGGCCAGGATTTCTTCTTTTGTGCTGAAACTTGCCTCCTGTACATCGACCCCGATAATAATGTCGGCACCCATATTTATTGCCTCCTGCACAGGAAAATTATGTACCAAGCCCCCATCGACCAATAAATGGCCGTCAATTTCGACAGGTTCGAAAAGTGTGGGTATCGACATGCTTGCACGGAGGGCATCGGGGAAATATCCGTTGTCCAATACCACAAATTCGCCGGTAATTGCATCGGTTGCAATACATGCAAAAGGCCTGACAAAGCTCTTAAAATCTTCCTGGTCGTGGACAGGGAAAGAATACTGTGTAAAAAAATTAAGAATATTTCTCCCTGCTATCATTCCACCGTGCAAGCTAAGTTTTCCTTTATTAAATGGTATCTGAAAAAAATAAAGGTCTTGATCCTTTTTTTCGTAAAGGGCCATATCGTTGCGGGTAATTTCGTCGGTCAAAAGATATTCCCACCTGGCATTACGAACCATCGAATCGATAAACCCGATGCTATACCCAATTGAATAAAATCCACCCACAATGCTGCCAATACTGGTTCCTGTAATAATATCGATCTCGATGCCTGCCTCTTCGAGCACTTTTATTGCACCGATATGGGCAAATCCTTTTGCACCGCCCCCACTAAGTACAAGGCCGATTTTTGGACGTGGATTATCCTGTTGTGAAAATTCCTGTGCCCGGGCCGGCAACAGGCTTATTAGAAAAATTACGGTTATTAGAAACCGGGTGTAGATTTTAGGCATGATATATCTTATTGAATAGATTTTTTATATTCTCGTTTTATTAAGTTTGGATTTCTTTTCCCATGTATTATTATTCTCTTGAAAACATCCTTCCATGGCGATCCCAAACCGGGATTTTGATGATGTTCATCTAATCTCATATTAATAATCCTCTTCTCTGATTCGGTCAATTCGACAGAAGTAAGCTCTTCGGATATCGTATCCCAAATATCTTCTACGAGATTATCTTCTGAATATTCGCTGCTCATTGTTTTTTCTTTATAGGAGAAAATCTGTATAATTTATTTTATTGATAACCTGATATTTGCTTTCGGGATATGCCGTAGCAAAAGTTTTTGACAAATGTGGTTTATTCTTTTCGTTCCATTTAAACTCATAAGTAAATAGTTTTCCGTTTGTTTCTTCAATATAATCAATTTCTTGTTGTTGGGTAGTACGCCAAAAATATTTATTACAATAATTATTTTGGTATTCGTTCTTTTTTATACGCTCTGCAACGAGGTAGTTTTCCCAAAGTTGTCCGGTATCGTTTCGTAAATTTATGCTATTAAAATTAGAAATTATGCTATTACGTATCCCGTTATCGTAAAAATAGATTTTTCGGCTTTTCTTAATTTCGTTACGTAAG
>JAYENH010000764.1:0-1931 GCA_034721995.1 Bacteroidota bacterium | reverse complement strand
ATTTGAATTACCGGGGTGGGGTAGAAGCAAAGTCTGGCTCGCTCCAATGTGATTAAAGGTGCCGCCAATATTACTTTTAAATACGGTATCGAACTGATTGTTCCATACTACATAATTATTTGTGTATAGCAACAAATTACCGTTCCTATCACTAATACTTGAACATGCGGTTTGTGATGAAAAAAAGTCACAATAATTTTGTTCCCACCCCGGGCATTCTGTTGCAGGTGGTGGTGTAACAAGCTCAGGTGAACCTGAATTAAAGCTAATATAATGGTCATGTTGAAATATCCAATTATTGGCTTCGCCTTGGGAAAAGATGGTATGGGGAAACAAAACTATTATGACAAACAAAGAAAAGGTATATTTTCTCATAGCATTAATTTTTTTAGCGAGGGCTTCACTTTGAGTGAAACCCTCGCTTTGTGAAAACCGTCGGGGTGCAAAACGAAATCGCACTTCGACTATAGCTTACAAAACTACTATTTTGATAGAATCAACTTCTTATGAATAATATATTTCTCACTAATAATTCTAAGATTGTAAATACCACTTTCTAATTTCGATATATCTAATGGAAATTGTTGCCAGTCATTCTTTATTGAAACATTATCAGTTTTTATAACAAGTTGTCCGTTTACACCAAAGACTTCAATAGTTGCGATTGTTTTTTCTGGCGAGTACAAAACCACATTAAAGTTCCCATTACCCGGATTAGGAAATACTATACTACTCCCCTCGCACGGCTCAACGAAGTTTTTAAACTTAGTTGTTTAATATACCGGACTCCGGTTGCTGTTCTGATTATTTGACAAAAGGGAAATTTGTCGCTCATCATTATGATTTATGTTCTTGGAAAGATGTGTTCAGAATACTATATTTGTTGCAATTAAAAAACATCAAAAAAAATATTACCTAATACAACAATTATGAATTATGAATTTACCGAAGAGCAGATAATGATACAGCAGGCTGCTCGCGATTATGCCCAGCGTGAATTGATTAAAGATGTAATAGAAAGGGATACAAATGCTACATTCCCAACGCATCACGTTAAGGCTTTGGCAGAACTTGGATTTTTGGGCATGTTGGTTTCGCCCGAGTACGATGGCGGAGGAATGGATACGGTTTCGTATGTTTTGGCCATGGAAGAAATTTCGAAAATTGATTCGGCACTTGGTGTAATCATGTCGGTAAACAATTCCCTGGTGTGTTATGGAATAGAAGAATATGGTACTGATGAGCAAAAAGAAAAATTCTTAAAGCCTTTGGCCAGGGGCGATAAAATTGGTGCTTTCCTTTTGTCGGAACCCGAAGCAGGCTCCGATGCTACCCATCAACGCACTACAGCCGAAGACAAGGGCGATTATTATTTGTTGAATGGAACAAAAAACTGGATATCGAATGCCAATTCGGCCGGTACTTATTTGGTAATTGCACAAACCCACCCCGAGAAAAAACACCGTGGCATAAATTGCCTTATTGTTGACAGGAATGCAGAAGGGATTTCGCTCGGCCCACACGAAGATAAAATGGGTATGCGTAGTTCCGATACTCACTCTGTAATGTTTACCGATGTTAAAGTTCCGAAGGAAAACCGTATTGGTGAAGATGGCTTTGGGTTTAAGTTTGCAATGAAAACCCTTGATGGCGGGCGTATCGGAATTGCATCACAAGCTTTAGGGATTGCATCGGGGGCTTTCGAACTCGCGGTACAATATGCCAAAGAGAGAAAAGCTTTCGGCACAGAAATTATTAATCATCAGCATATTGCATTTACTTTGTCGGACATGGCAGTGAAAATAGAAAATGCCCGCAACCTTTGCCTAAAAGCTGCCTGGTTAAAAGATCAGGGAAAACCGTATGGTTTAATAAGTGCGATGGCAAAACAATATGCCGCCGATATTTCGATGGAAGTTACTACCGAAGCC
>JAYENH010000763.1:0-1933 GCA_034721995.1 Bacteroidota bacterium | reverse complement strand
ATAAAATGAACGAGTTTGCATATTTGCGCGAAGATTATATCCGTGATCATTTAATGGGCTGGTTTGGAAGTGGTATTATCTCGGATACTGCATGGATTACCCTTGATGTTTCAAATATCGCGCATGGCACAGTACAGATTTCAACAATCGATATTAATTACCGTACTCTTGGTGTGCAAACTGCACCTTATCCCTGGGAAGGAAAATATTTTACCGATATACCTTTCGATATCATAGCAAAAGCAAAATCGGGTTATTTATTCGATCATTGGTCCGATGGAGATACTTCTACCCTTAGGACAATCACCTTATCAATAGACACAGCCTTTACTGCAATTTTTGCCATCGATTCTTCAAACACATCACCCGGTTACAACGACTTGGTGATAAATGAATTTTTAGCATCGAATGTTTCAGATACTATCGACAATTATGGAGAGTACGAAGACTGGATAGAATTTTACAACACTTCATCCGACACAATTGATATGGGTGGGTTATTCATGAGCGACGATTTATCCGATCCCGGAAAATGGCAAATACCGATTTCTTCGCCCGATTCAACAATAATCCCACCAGGAGGCTTTAAAGTTTTCTTTGCCGATAAAGATCCGGAGCAAGGTGTCCTTCATCTTGATTTCAATTTAAGCTCAACAGGCGAATCAATAGGCTTATTCCATTACAATGGAACAAACTTCGTCGCAATTGATACACTTAATTACGGTTTGCAACTTGATGATATTTCGTATGGTAGATTTGCCGATGGCTCGCCAAATTGGTATACAATGACAACAACAACGCCCGGTATGCCAAACGATACAACTACAATTCAAACACCGGTTGAAATACCCGAACTGTTTATAAACGAGTTTCTGGCCGATAACGACAGTGATATTGTTGATAATTATGCCGAGCACGAAGATTGGATCGAAATATATAATGCAGGAGTAAATCCGGTAGATATTGGTGGATTTTACATAAGCGATGATTTCACCGATCCTGCTTTATATCAAATTCCTGATACTTATCCCGATTCTACAACTATTGCCCCGGGCGGATTCCTGGTTCTGTGGGCCGATAAAGACGAAGAACAGGGAATATTGCATGTCGATTTTAAACTTGGTGCCGGTGGCGAACAAATAATTCTGTCGAAACAATCTGGCGGCCTAACTTATATTATCGACTCATTAAGTTTCAATCAGCAAAATACCGATACTACTTTTGGCCGGTTCCCGGATGGTAGTGCTAACTGGTATCTGATGGGCACCACAACAGCAGGTTTGCCAAACGATACAAGCTCTGGCTTTACTCCTACTCCACAGCCTCAATTGTTTATTAACGAATTTTTAGCTTCAAACAATAACGACACAGTAGATAATTATCAGGAATACGAAGACTGGATCGAAATTTATAATGCGGGTTCAACATCAGTTCAATTGGGTGGTTTGTTTATTACCGATGATTTGAATATCAGGAACAAATGGCAAATTCCCGTTAATCAATTAGATTCGACATTAATAACACCGGGAGATTTCCTTGTTTTCTTTGCCGATGAAGATACGACTCAGGGAGTGATGCACCTCAATTTTAAATTAAGTTCTAATGGCGAATCAATAGGAATTTACGAATATAATGGGAACAATTTCGTTGGAATCGACTCTATTGATTTTGGATTGCAGCTTGCTGATGTATCGTATGGTAGATTTGCGGATGGCTCGCCAAATTGGTATACAATGACAACAACAACGCCCGGTATGCCAAACGATACAACTACAATTCAAACACCGGTTGAAATACCCGAACTGTATATAAACGAGTTTCTGGCCGATAACGACAGTGATATTGTTGATAATTATGCCGAGCACGAAGATTGGATCGAAATATATAATGCAGGAGTAAATCCGGTAGATATTGGTGGATTTTACATAAGCGA
>JAYENH010000762.1:0-1934 GCA_034721995.1 Bacteroidota bacterium | reverse complement strand
CATCTGCAATTTGCAATTGTGGTTGCACTGCCACAACAATTGGAGATTGGTTGCTGCTTGCTAATAGTGGTTGCACTGCCACCACAATTGCAAATTGCAGATGTGCCTTCTCCAAATATTATTCATTTTCTTGCTCACATATCGTGGAGTGCACATCTCGAAATCCTCTCAGCATGCAACACACACCACGAAAGATTATTCTATTTGGTGCTCGCCCAAAAGGAACGACTCACTTACCGGGAGCTTGGTCGCCAAATTACGGCCGGTGTATATGAGCGAACCTTAAGTGGTAATCAAAAATTATCCTCAAAACTTAAAGATGCACATCCCAATATTATCAATGTACTTAAAGATAAATACATGGTTGATTATCTGCAACTACCGGTGTACCACAACGAAACAGATATTCAAAAGGGATTGCTAACTAAAATGAAACATTTTATACTTGATTTGGGAAGGGATTTCTTGTTTGTGGATCAGGAATATCGGGTACAAGTTGGAATGAGCGATTTTTTCATTGATTTGCTTTTTTATCATCGTATTTTACGTTGCTTTGTGGCTTTAGAACTAAAAGCCACAAAATTTAAACCTGAATATCTTGGAAAACTGGAGTTTTATCTGGAAGCCTTGGACAAAGATGTGAAACATAGAGATGAGAATCCGTCAATAGGGATTCTTTTGTGTAAAAGTACCGATGATGAAGTGGTGGAATATGCATTAAGCAGAAGTGTAAGCCCTACAATGATTGCCAAATACCAGCAAGAACTAATACCGAAGGAAGTATTACGAACATATCTGAAAGAAATAGAGTAAAATAAAATGATAACAAGAGCATTAAAAAAACAATGAAACAGCAAATATATACATACCTCGCTAAAATGGGTAAATTTAATGAATCCGAACTTAAAAAAATAAAAGCACTCAGTTATCATGAAAAATTTAAAATTTTCTCAGAATTATTTAATCATACATATTTAATTTACCGCAAACAGGAAATTGCAAAATTCCATGATAGAAAATTGCAACATTTAATTTCGTCTCAAAAATTACTGTCATGTCTACAACAAAAAACGGATTAGTAATAAAATCAACCGGAAGCTGGTACAGGGTACTAACTGACGATAAAAAAATTGTTGAATGTAAATTCAAAGGGAAATTCAGGATAAAGGGCATCCGAAGTACAAATCCGATTGCAGTTGGCGACAGGGTTAAGTTTATTACAGAAACAAGCGATGGTACAGGCTTGATAATTGAAATCGAAGACCGTAAAAACTATATCATCCGTCGTTCGACAAACCTATCGAAAGAAACCCAGATATTAGCTGCCAATATCGATCTGGCATTTTTGCTGGTAACTATTGCCTATCCGAAACACCGTATTGGTTTTATCGATCGCTTTCTGGCATCGGCAGAGGCTTACCGGATTCCGGTGCAAATAATTTTTAATAAGATCGATTGCTACTCCGAAAAGCATTTAGAGGAAATGCAGAAACTTATCGACATATACGAAAAGGTAGGCTATCCTTGCATAACTGCATCTGCGCTAAAGGGAACAAATATTCAGCTTATTAAAGAAAAGTTGGCGGGAAAAACCACCATCTTTGCCGGCAATTCAGGAGTCGGCAAATCTACACTCGCCAATGCCATCGATCCTTCGTTAAATTTAAAGACAGATGAAATTTCGCAATCTCACAAAAAAGGAAAACATACAACAACCTTTGCTCAAATGTTCGAACTGAAAAATGGGGGCTTCCTAATTGACACACCTGGTATAAAAGGCTTCGGTGTTTTCGATATGTACAAAGAAGAGATATTTCACTTTTTCCCCGAAATTTTCAGGATATCCCCTATGTGCCGGTATAATAACTGCACCCATAACCATGAGCCGGGCTGTGCTGTAAAACAAGCAGTTAAGGATGGAGAGATAAGCGAAC
>JAYENH010000761.1:0-8649 GCA_034721995.1 Bacteroidota bacterium | reverse complement strand
AAAAATGGCATCGGGCGGATTGTCCATTTCATACAAAGCCGGCGTACTTTTCAGGGCTTTATCGAAAGTATCGCAATTTATAATTAAATTCTCGTCAATAGGAAGGTCATGTTTTTTTAATGCATGAAGGTAACCTTCTAACCTTTTTTTACCAATCAGTAAATTCTGTGGCCCCGATAAATGAGCAATCCGTTTTCGGCCAATCGAAATTAAATGCTCCACAGCCTGAAATGCCCCATTAAAATCGTCGATAACAACTTTGTGTGTATCAATTTCCTGGCAAACACGATCGAAAAAGACAACAGGAATGCCAACGTTTTCCAAATCTTTAAGATGATCAAATTCATAAGTATTTTTCGAAACTGAAATAAGCAGGCCATCAACCCGGCTTGCAGATAATGCCTGAACAGTTTCAATTTCGCGCTCGTACGATTCGTTCGACTGACAAATCATAACATTATAACCTGCTCTGGATGCAACATCTTCGATACCACTTATTATAGATGAAAAAAAGAAATGAACAATTTCGGGAATTACAACCCCGATAATATTACTCTTGCTTTGAAGAAGGCTTAACGCAATAGGATTTCGACGATAGCCGTATTTTTGTGCCAGTTCGTTTACAGCAGCTTTTGTTTTTTTACTTATGTCGGGATGGTTTTTTAATGCCCGCGACACTGTCGATGGCGAAATTTTTAATTCCCGTGCTATATCTTTTATAGTTACCTGGCTTCCTCTCATCTTTTAAAACATTTAATAATTTTTTATTATAGCTGATTAAAACAGCTCTAAACGCTTGACATGACAGCTTTTAAACAATGAAATCAAAAGCCGTTTTCTACATCAGTTTTTATTTTGAAAGATACTAAATTAATAGAAAAACAATCAAGTGCAAACGTTTGAAATAAGGAATTTGTTCAATATTTATTCTAAGATACTGAATAATATTGTTTTAAGCATTGTTGATTTTTTTTTATTGTTGAATAATACATTAAATTTGATGCTCAGGAAAAATCAATGATTTAAAATTTAAAACTATGAAGAAATTCACCTCTCTTTTTGTATTGGCAATTGTTTTATTTTCGATAAGCTCGTTTGCGCAAATGCCTGCTGCCATAAGTATTTCGCCTGCAAATGCCACAGCTTACGACGAAATCACCCTTACCTTTGATCCTGCCCAGGCATGTTTTGAAACCGCTACACTTGTCGGATCGGCTACGGTAGCCATGCACTCGGGAGTTATTCCAATAAATGGAAGCCTTAGTAACTGGCAACATATTGTAGCTTTCGATGCCGTTGGCAGCAATGGTGCATCACCCGATTTTATTGATAATGGCGATGGCACTTTCTCGTTTACTTATATTCCAAAGGAATTTTACGGATTTCCTGCAGGAACAATAATCACACACATTGTAGCGGTTTTCAACAATGGCTCCAACTGGAACAACGATGGTCGCGACGATGACCCTGCCGGGGGATGCATGGATTTTGCCATACCTTTAAGTTATACCACAACCGCTCCTTCTATCCTGTTTAATGTAAATATGAACAAGCAAATTGAGGATGGCAATTTCGATCCAGCCACAGAAAATGTGTACACTATTATTCAGGGAATGGACAGTCTCCTGCTTGAAAACAGCTTAGATACAAATAGTAATCCTACAAATATTTATATGGGCGAAATCACAACAGGCCTAAGCGAAGGGGATACTATCGATTTTCATTTCCGCATGAACAATACCGACGAAATTTTGAACCGCAGCCTTGTCTTGAGCCTGGGGCAAAATTTGGTGGATGTTTGGTTTAACGACATTACCTCGTTTGTCCTTACCCTGAATTGCGATATGTCGTATTATGTGGCCGAGGGCTTGTTCGATCCTTCAAATCAATATTTAGATGTTGCCGGGAATTTCAATAATTGGAATGGGGTCGGTCATCAGCTTGATGATACCGATGGCGATAATAATTATAGTATTACAATAGGCAACTTGAATCCCGGGAAACTTGAGTTTAAGTTCAGGATTGACGGAAGCTGGGACGATGCTACCTGCGAATTTCCCAACAGCGGCCCAGACCGAATATTGATGCTGGCAACAGGAGGTTTCGATTATCAGGCAATTTACAATAATTATATGCCGGGCGCTATGCCGGTAACCTTTATCTGTCGCATGAATTACCAAATAGATGCGGGCAACTTCGATCCTTTTACCGATTTTCTTGGCCTTAGCGGTAATTTCAACAGTTGGACAGGAAATGTGCAATTGGCCGACCGTGATGGACAACAGGCATTTTCGCTGAATATCCCTATTGATATTACTACTTCACCAAATATCGAGTTTAACTTCAGTATAAATAATAATGCAGAAACAACCGAGGGATTTATCCGAAATTATACTGTGCTCGACACTGCCGGAGGAGGAATAGAAAATATAATTGATGTTTGGTTTAATAATGATAATCCTGCTATTGGCTCGCTACCACGGGCAAACAATGCAAAAATATTTGGCACATTAGAAATTGGAGAACAACTTAGTGCTTACTATGAATATGAAGATGTTAATGGCGACCTTGAGGGCGCAACGACATATCTCTGGGCTATTGCCGACGATACTGCCGGTACAAACATGAACATTATTTCTGATGGGGCAACTGATACATATACTATTGTGCAGGCCGATCTCGAAAAATATATTTTCTTGGATATAAGACCGGTTTCACTTACAATAAGTGGAAGCGATTCGGTTGGAACAATGTATGGCGATACAATAAAACTAAAGGATGGGCCTGTTCGTCCGGTTTCAATTTCAACAACTGAAACTGAAAATTTCAGGATATTCCCCAATCCAACATCAGGTATTATCTATATCGAAAATTTAAACGATGTCGACTTAATCGAAATAATAAATATTGATGGAAAATTAGTGAATAGCATTAATCCTGACGGAAAATCTGATTTAAGCATCGATACTGGAATTTTGCAGGCTGGAATTTATTTTGTATCTTTCAGCAAAAATAAAAAAGTGATTTCCAGCGAAAAACTGGTAAAACAATAGTGTTTTTCTTTTTCATATGTAACCGGTAGCATGTTTTGGTGGTAAATGCTGCCGGTTTTTTTTTAATGGCATTGACAGCAATAAAATATTGTTCTTTTCACTTTCTTGTTAGCCACTCCAAAATAAAAATTTTCCTTGCACACACATAATTAGTAATACGATGAAACACTATGCAATTTTATTTCTGATGTTTTTGATGACAATCTCTTTTTGTCAGGCTCAAAAAATTAAGGTATTCAATCCTGCAGCCAATGCCCGTGAAGATTTATTAAAAGCTATTGAACTGGCAAAGAAAACAGACAGGCATGTTTTAGTAAAAATTGGTTACAACCAATGTCCCTGGTGTATAAAATTATATCATTTTTTAAATGAAGACCTGGAAATTGACTCGTTATTGAAGGCTGATTATGTTATCATAAAGGTGAATTACAGCAAAGAAAACCGAAATGCCGATGTGATGGAATCGCTTGGTTTCCCACAGCGGTTTGGGTTTCCTGTACTTGTAATTCTCGACGAAAAGGGCAAACGGCTTAATACACAAAACACTTTATATCTCGAAAAAGATAAATCGTACGATCGAAAACTGATAATTAATTTCCTGAAAGCCTGGAACCGACAGGCAATTGATCCCGGAAATTATTGATCAATTGATCAATGACTATTCAAAATATTAAAATGTGTATTATCTGTATCATTATGAAAATATATCCTTGTTTTTAATTTGTTGTGTTAAGCTCTTGAATTCAAATGTTTTTATATGAAATATTTCAATAACGCTTGTGATATTTTTTAGTTGTCATTATTCAATGATTTTATTCAAAAGTACAATTTTTATTTGATTCACGTTTTAATATTCTTTTTTATTTCTTTACCCGAATAAAAAAATAATTTTTGAATGATAAATTTAGACCGGGATTATTGGGATAAGAAATACCACAGGGGAAAATCCCCGGGCTGGGACATTGGATATGCTTCGCCCCCAATAATGGAATATTGCAATCAGCTTGAAACCCGTGAAATAGATATTTTAATACCCGGTGCAGGGAACGCCTGGGAAGCCGAAGAGCTTTACCGAAAAGGGTTTGCCAATGTTTTTATCCTTGAATTTGCCCAAACAGCTATCAATAATTTTCTTGCCCGCATGCATGGTTTTCCACAAGCCCTTATTATCAAAGAAGATTTTTTCTCCATCTCAGGACAATATGATTTAATCCTGGAACAAACATTTTTTACATCGCTCCTGAAGGAACAAAGACCGGATTATGTACTACAAATGCACAATTTGTTAAAACCACATGGCAAGCTGGCAGGTTTGGTTTTTACTCACGATTTCGATGGAGAATACCCACCTTTTGGAGCTACGCGCGAAGAATACCAGACATTGTTCTCTCCTTTGTTTTATTTTAAAACTTTCGAAATTGCACATAACTCCATCACACCACGAAAAGGCAGGGAGTATTTTATGATACTTGAGAAAAAATCAATGAATAAAGATTAAGGCATTTATCATTTATTAGTTTGCTTTTTTCTTGTAATGATAGTTTTTTCCCTCTGTGTAACTCTGCGGTTAACAGTTACAGAACTCCTGATCCATCGTATATGTAATTGTCGCATAAACCGGATGTGTAGATTTCATATTATGATATTTCTTATCCACTCAGAATGCAAATATTTGTATTTTAATAATAAATCAGAAAAAATTAAATTACACTAAATTGTTTGAAATCAATAAATTTAACCAACTAAGGATTATAAGAACATATAAGAAGAACTATGTTTTTCCTTATATTAACTTATTTGTCTTATAAATTATAGCTACGGATTCTTGTCATGTTTTCGAATTAAAATAGAAAATTGCGACAATTTAAATTTGCGAACAAACAGGGCTAATTGGTTGATAACAAGATCAAGGATCAGGAATTTTGAATATAGGCTGGCTTGTAATCACTTCTACGAAAACAATCCATGAATTGAAGCATCAATTTTGTTAATTACACCACTCAGGTCTTTAGGCCGGCTGAAATAATCGGTATTATCAACATCAACAATAAGCAGTTTGCCAAACTTGTACGATTCAATCCATGCCTCGTAGCGTTCATTTAAGCGGTTCAGGTAATCAATACGGATAGTGTTTTCATATTCCCTGCCTCGTTTTTGTATTTGATTTACAAGGGTTGGCACCGAGGCACGCAAATACACAAGCAAATCGGGTGGTTCGATCAATGATGCCATCAGGTTGAAAAGGGTATAATAATTCTCAAAATCGCGGGTACTCATTAAACCCATCGAGTGAAGGTTAGGCGCAAAAATGTATGCATCTTCGTAAATTGTCCTGTCCTGGATAATTGTTTTTCCTGATTTCCTGATGTCCAGGATTTGACTAAACCTGCTATTAAGAAAATAAATTTGAAGATTGAAAGACCAGCGCTGCATGTCTTCGTAAAAATCATTAAGATAAGGATTATCATCAACATCCTCGTAATGTGGCTCCCAACCGTAGTGTTTGGCCAATAATCCTGTTAAAGTTGTCTTTCCTGATCCAATGTTTCCGGCTACTGCTATGTGCATTTTTTCTCGTTTAATTAGTGTGCCTAAAATACGAAAATTACACAAACCCCGTCTTGATAAAAAATTGGAAATTATCAACAATTTATCATATTTTTATACAGTCATTTTATTTGAAATAACATTGCTCTTTTATTGGAAAAGCACACATTATCTATACATTGATTTTATTATAAATACTTTAAAAATTGAATTATAAAAAATTTATTATTGTTTTTATTGTTGTGGCGATTTCGGCCATAAATTATGTGAATGGCCAGTTTACCTTTTCTGTATCGCCCGGGTTAAACCTGAACTCCGCCAGTTTTGGCTTTAAGATTAGCGATAAAATAGTTCCGTATTTCGGACTTCAGTTAATAAATGCAAAAGTAAACATAGAAGAAGACTGGGAAGAATTGGACTACTGGTCAATTCAGGTCAATTCTTATTCCGACGAAATAACTGTAAGCGGAAGCATAATTATACCAAATATTGGGGTAAAATATTTCTTTGCTGAAAAGTCAATTTGGCCACTAAGTGTCAAAACAACTAATACCACTCACGCGGGAACAAAATATAGACCCCACGCTGTTGTACTTTCGTGTTCCGTTAGGGTATGAGTGGGTTTTGGTGTTTTAGTGGCATTTTTTTAATTTTTACTTTCTACAATGAGATCAATATCATATGCATATCTAATTCGTGTTGATGAATAATTTTTCTGATCTAAATTAAGTGTGCAAGATTTTGATAAAAACATCGACAAAGGCCAAAGAAAACAAATACCGGGTGAGCGAACAGGAATTTATCAAAGCATTAAAATCGGGCAGCAACAAAGCTTTCGGGGAATTGGTAGAAAAATACCAAGGCCTGGTAACTAATACCTGCTATGGTTTTGTTTTGAACAAGGATGATGCCGACGACCTTGCCCAGGAAGTTTTTGTTGAAGCCTATCAGGGACTTGCCAATTTCCGCGAAGATTCAAAAATATCGACATGGCTTTACCGTATTGCCATAAATAAATCGATTGATGAAATAAGAAGAAAAACCAGAAAAAAAAGGCTTACCAAACTCACAGGATTATTTGGAAAGGAAGACCGGCCTTTGTCAATTGCCGACAATAACATTCCCAACCCTGAGCAACAATTAGAATCGGAAGAGCGGTTACAAATCTTAAATTCTGCAATTGATAAACTTCCGGGTAACCAGGCAATAGCTTTAAGGTTAAGCAAGTTCGAAGGCCTTGCCAGCAAAGAAATTGCAGAAATTATGGACACAAGTCTTTCATCGGTAGATTCGTTGATACACAGGGCACGTGCCAACCTGAAAAAGCAATTGTATAAATTTTATCAGCAAGAAAAATTTTAATATGCACAAGAAATTTAATCGAATAACGACAAAAGAATCAGAAAAAATACAATGAGAACAAAAGTCGAAATAGAAAAAGAAGTCGAAAAAACACTGGAAAGTACCCAAGCTTTCGAGAGGTACGATGGTAAGCCGTTTTTACTTACACGGATACAAGCCAAACTTGAGAACAAACAGGAGGTTGAGTTTGGGTTTTTTGCAAAAAGATTGCCACGCTTAGTTTTACAACCATACCTGCTTGTTTTTGTGGTGGTAATAAATATTTTTTCGGCTTTCTATTTTTTCAAAAATAACGATACTGTAAATTTAGAAAGAGAGCAATACATCGATCAGCTTGCCGAAGAATTTTCAATATCGACCAACAATTACTATTTGAGTACTTTAATTGAAGGGGAATAAACATGAGCTATTTTAATAATAAAAAAACATTTGTCTGGGCTATTGTAGTTCTAACATTGCTAAATATCTTTAGTTTATCAGCACTTTTTATTCAACATCATAGAATCTCATCATGTATAATGATGGATTCGCCTCCCGATGGCCGACATCCCCGATTTGATAAAATGGAACATTTTATGAAAAGAGAAATTGGCTTTAGCAAAATACAAATTGACAGTTTCAGATATTCAAAAAAAATGCATATCGAAAAGATGCAAGACTTAAATTCCGAACTTCATAAAATGAAAAAGCAGTTGATGGATGGTGCTTTTGATGAATCATTTACAACGGAAAATGCGAATAAATTGATAAGGGAAATTGGGAATGTGCAAATAGAAATAGAACAAGCAGGCCACAATCATCTTTTAGAAATGAAAAGAATATGTGGAGATGGCCAACAGGAGAAACTTGAGAATTTGCTCAAAGAAGCTATGATTAGGCACAAACCAAAATTCCATAAACATAAGCGTCCTCCGGCATACGATAAATTCCATAATCGCAAACGACAACCGCCAGACGGCAGTAAGCAGCCTTCAGATTGAGATTTGACATATTTTGAACAACAGTACCCTGAATTTTGAACTGGGAACTTTTAATGCAGTTCCTTATTATATTATTAACTTAAAAAGTAAAATCATGAAAAGTAAATTAATTTTGATAGCAGTAATGCTATTGTTAGGAACCGGCCTGAGTTTTGGCCAGAAAGAAAAAATGAGAACGGATGATGGTCCCTACCCTCACTCCCGCAATTATCACTTAATGAGTGATAAGCACCATGGGCCAAAAATCCCTGATATGACCGAGGAGCAGGAAACCCAAATGAAAACGCTTCATCTTGAAATGGGCAAATTTATGTTACCCATTAAAAACGAACTGAAGGAAAAGGAAGCTCGTTTGAACAGCCTTAAAACTGCCGAAAAAGTAGACATGGCTGCCATCAACGACCAAATCGAAGCCATTGGCGCACTAAAAATCAAAATGGAGAAAAAACACGCTGAACATGAACAAGATGTCAGAAAAATGTTGACCGAGGAACAACGCCTGCATTTCGATATGCACATAGGACAAAAAGGCAATTTTCATAAAAAAGAAATGATGATGAAAAAGAAGCATCACTTTAGGCATTAAAGGCGAAAGGCGAAAGGCGAAAGGCGAAAGGTAAAAGGAGTTAAGTAGTTGAGTGGCCTGGCAGGAAAATAGCTTAGAAAATAATTGTTGTCATCGGGTTTTACAAACTAAATTAGTTTAA
>JAYENH010000760.1:0-8661 GCA_034721995.1 Bacteroidota bacterium | reverse complement strand
ATTCAAATCTGAAAACAAATAAAGCAACACATTATATTGTCGGTTTTGAATATTTATTAAGTAAAGATATGCAATTAAAAATAGAAGGTTTTTATAAAGATATGAAAGATTTGGCTGTTGCACAAACCGATACAAGCAAACTTTACACAAGTACCGGAACAGGAAATGCAAAAGGAATTGAATTTACGATTACAAAAAAGATGAGCAATAATTTGTATCTTTTGTTGAACTATACTTATTGTAAATCAACCCGAAAAGATACCGAAAATGAGCAGACTTATGATTTTGATTATGACAGCCCGAATATGGCTAATCTAATGGTAACTTATAAACTTGGAGACTGGTGGGATTTTAGTTTATCATGCAGATATTCAACAGGATTGCCTTATACTCCTTATGATATTTCTACTCGTTATCAAATTAATGATAAATGGTATTGTGAAAGAGAAGAAAAAAATTCGCAACGTTTACCCGATTATTTTCGCATAGACGCAAGAGCCGACAGAAGATTTATTTTTCGCAATTACAACATTATTGCTTTTGCTGAAATTTGGAATTTAACTAATCATGAAAATATTATCAGTTATGATTATTCAGATGATTTTCTTAATAAAGAATCAGTAATATTATTTTCGATTATGCCTATGTTGGGTGTGTCAATTGAATTCTAAACATTATGAAAAACTACACAGAACACGTAATATAAAAAACTGGGCAGAAGATGCTAAACATGAAGCAAGAAAAAAAGCCCTCCATTCCGGAGAGCTTTTCTTTATCTATATTCGATTATATGAATTACTATTAATAAATAATCATTAATAAATAATCATTAATAAATAATCAATTCTAAACATGTCCCTGCGCAAGCATAGCATCGGCAACCTTGACAAAGCCACCAATATTGGCTCCTTTTACATAATCAACACGATCACCATCTTCGCCAAATTTCACGCAAGTATCATGAATGTCTTTCATAATTTGCTTTAGTTTTACGTCAACCTCATCGGCTGTCCAGTTAAAACGCATTGAGTTTTGGCTCATTTCGAGACCTGAAACTGCAACACCACCGGCATTTACAGCTTTGCCCGGGCCAAACATTATGTTCGACTCGTAACATAATGGAGGAACATCGGCCTCGCAGCCCATATTCGATGCCTCGGCAATAATCTGGCAACCATTATCAATCAGCATTTTCGCTTCGGCAACATTCATTTCGTTTTGGATTGCACAAGGAATGGCTATATCGGTTTTTACTTCCCACGGGCGTTTGCCGGGGAAAAACTTTGCGTCGAATTCTTCGGCATAAGGCTCTACAACGTCATTGTTCGAGGCACGGAGTTCAAGGAGATATTCAATCTTTTCACCCTTAATACCTTCTTCATCATAGATATATCCATCGGGGCCGGAAATGGTAACAACCTTTGCTCCCAATTCTTCGAGTTTAAGTGCAGCGCCCCAGGTTACATTTCCAAAGCCCGACAGGGAAACTGTTTTTCCTGCAAGGGTTTCGCCTTTTCGTTTCAACATTTCGGCAACAAAATAAACGGAACCAAAACCGGTAGCTTCCGGACGAAGCCTAGAGCCACCCCATTCGATCCCTTTGCCGGTAAGCACTCCTGTAAATTCGTTTTTTAAACGTTTGTATTGACCAAACAAGTAGCCAATCTCGCGTCCGCCAACACCAATGTCGCCGGCTGGCACATCTGTGTTTGGCCCAATATGGCGCACTAATTCAGACATGAAACTCTGGCAAAAACGCATGATTTCGTTGTCGGATTTACCTTTTGGGTTAAAATCGGAACCACCTTTTCCTCCACCCATTGGCAGAGTTGTAAGGCTGTTTTTTAAAACCTGCTCGAAGCCAAGAAATTTCAGGCCGCTTAATGTAACACTCGGGTGAAAGCGCAACCCACCTTTATATGGGCCAATTGCAGAATTAAACTCTACCCTGAAACCACGGTTGATTTGTACATCGCCATCATCGTCGATCCATGGAACACGGAACATGATAACACGTTCGGGTTCTACCATTTTTTCAAGAATCTTTGCACTCTTGTATTTTGGGTTTTCTTCAACAAAAGGGATAAGTTTTTCAACAACCTCCTGAACTGCCTGGATAAATTCATCTTCGCCTGAATTTTTAGCGATTACTTTACCCATGAACTCTTTTACTTTTGCATCCATTTCCTTAAAAATTAATATAATTAATGTGATTTAATAACACGACAAAAGTATATTTTTTTAATAATTCAAAGCATTGTTCATAAAATTTATTTATTTTTATTATGATTTATTATACAACTGTATGATAGTGTATTACATGCTTTGCTGATAAATAAAACCCTCCTCTCTGACAATAATCATAGTTTTGACATTATTTTATAGAATGGAGCTTTTTTTTAAAAATCCATTCTACATCTGCAACGGAAAATATCCAATCCCTTCCGGGACAGGAAAGAAAGATTTATATTTCAAATTGTTGCTAATTAGCGAATTGCTATTCTTTGCTGATTGAAGATTGTGAACTGCCCACTTCTAATTGCCCCGAATGATACACATCAATGGCTACTAAAATGGCGATAAAGCCCCAAAAAGGAGCGGAGGCTTTGTCGGTGTCAAGGAAATTATTCAGGAAACTATGCAGGTAATATGTTATTAAGCCGAGGGTGCAGGTTAGAGCCAACATTTTAAGTTCTTTTTGCTGTACACGATGATATACTTTTATACCCGTGTACAAACTGGTTATCAGTATTAATATAAAACTGATACTGCCAAGAACGCCCGATTCTGCAAGCGGGCCAATGTATTCGCTGTGCGCATTGCCCATATCCCCGGCATTGGTACTGATAATGGTTTTTTCGTACGAAAACTGGAAGCCTGCATATTTGAACATATATGTTCCGGGGCCCCAGCCAAAAATCGGTTTTTCCTTAAACATCCGAATGGCCGAATTCCATCGGTTAAGGCGTTCCAAATTCGATGCATCGGTACGTATGTTTGCCATCGACTTAACATGTTTTTCCAAATCGCGCGAGGAGTCTTGTTTATTCCTGTTCAACTCGATCATTATTTCGGTTTGAAAAGAAAAGAACAAAATAATAATGGTGGAAAAAAGAATAGCAATTGTACGAAATTTTATCCTTAATTGCATAATTACCCACACACCCAATGCACCAACTAAGCTAAGCCATGCAGCTCGTGTGTACGAAAATCCAAGTGCGGTAAAGTATATGGCAATTACTATCCAAACAAGGGATTTTTGTGTTTGGGTATAATTCGATCTTGTAGCTAAACCAATCAGCACAGGAATAAACATTGCCAGCATTGCCCCATACGAAGTGTGATCGTTGAAAAACGGGCTCATCACATAATGGGCAGCATCTTCGTCGAACAAGCCAATTGAAACATGTCGGAAAAAGGCATAAATCATTACAAAAATAAAAGGAATTGCATACAACCAAATGTAATGCTTCATGTTTTTGACATGCTGAAACAGCTGTGTGGCCAGAAAATAAAATGCTGCAACAAACCACATCCTGGCTAATAAAAACTTAAACGAAACAATGGGCATTGTACTGCTTATGGATGTGATAAAAAGCCATAAAAGATTAAAATAGATAGCCAATGAAACAGGATGGTAGGCTATTCTTTTGTCGAAATTTCTTTCCGTTAAAACCTTCAGGATAAATAATAATAATATGCCAAACAAGAGAGGCTCGGTGGGCAGGTAAAAGTCAATTTCCAGGTTTGGAACAATCTCACGCAAAGGAACCGAAAGGGGTACAAAAAAAACAATCAGAAGTAAAATTTTATCCAAAGAAATTAATGTAAAAGCAAGAATAGCAAATACCATAGGAACCATAGCCATGTAATACGATTCGTAATACATAAATATGGCATTCGCTACAATAAAGAGAATGGAGTACTTATAAAGCTTTCTTAAGTTTTCTTTGCTGTCCACTATTTAGTTCTAAATTTGCATTGCTTGACAAATTGGTGAAGCTGCCTGGCTACTTTTTAAAATCTTTAATCCGTTGTGTGAGGCTCTCAATCATGATGAGGAAAATAAAGGCAAACACAAAAGTGGCCATTGTTGAAAGTGAAACAATTAACCACCTGACAGGTTTCGATTTCTTTTCGGATTTAAATGCCTTATCAACAATAAACTTATGTGGCAGGGTTTGTTCATAATCAACTTTTGCCTCAATATATTTTGCTTTCAGGTTACTCAAACGTTCGGTTTCGTATATCATCTTATTCCTTAAATAGGTATAAGCCCCACCATATTCCGATAGTATTTGTAGTTTATCTTCAAGGGCCTGGAGGTGTTTTGTTTGTCCCTTTACAATGGCCACAGCATAGGCATCGTAAAACACTTCGGCCTGGGTTTCGTAGTTGTTAATACCCAATAAGCGGATTTTTTTCAACGAATCCTGCACAACAGAAATTTCGTCGCGTAAAGTAAAATACTCTTTCTCAACAAGTTTTAAGGCCAAAAGAGCTTTGCCTTTTTTGATATTTGTCATTGCAGTGTCAACCATATCTCCAATTGCGTTGGCAATATCAGCCGCAATTTGTGGGTCGGTATCGTAAACTTCAATTGCAATCGACATATATTCTGTCCTTCTGAAAGTTATGTTGTTGTTCCATATCCTTTCCAATGCGGTCATGGGGAAAGCTCCCTCCGAATCAACTTTATAATGCTCTCTAAGGTTAAACTGTTTTACAATACTTTCGCGGATGTCAGCCGAATACAAAATCTGTAGCATTTGTTCCACATCCTCCTCATCGCCAAAGCGGAGAATATCTTTACTACCCTGATAAAGCGAAAGCAGATCGTTCGATATTGAACTCGACGAAGCCGGGAAAAATACCATTTCGGATTTAAACCGTGGGGTGATGCTAAAAGCTATAATAATGGAAATAATTGCCCCGATAGTAGTGATAATTGCGAGAGGTTTAAAATGCTTGATGAAAAAATCGATCAGGTCGGGCGATTCAAATGAAAATGTTGAGTTCGTTATTTTATTCATAATTTATAATCTATTATTTATGGCTGGCCAAAGGGAAAAAAGATATTTGTATTTTTTTTGCCCCGTCCAACAATTGGTCTTATTCTGCTTTTATAATAAAATATTCTTTTTTCCCTTTCTGAACAAGCATGTATTTCGAGTTAATCAATTGCCCACTGTTGATAATTGATTCAGCATTATTTTGCTTATTTTTATTTATGCTGAGGCCATTTCCTTTTATAAGCCGGCGCAATTCGCCTTTCGACTTAAAAAAACCGGTTTTGTCCGAAAGCAAATCAAGAATGCCAATACCATTGTCAAGTTCGGTTTTTGCAATGCTTTTTACAGTTACCCCTTCGAAAACCGAAAGGAAAGTTGCTTCATCTAAGCTTGCCAGGGTTTCGCTTGTTCCTTTGCCAAAAAGGATTTTTGTGGCTTCTTTGGCCATTTCCAAAGCTTCGGCGGAATGTACCATAAGGGTTACTTCACGGGCAAGTTTTTTCTGAAGAAGGCGTAAATGTTTCGCCTCGTTATGCTCTTCAATCAACATATCAATTTCGTTTTTCGCGAGAAGGGTAAATATTTTTATATAGCGTTCGGCATCTTCGTCCGAAACATTCAACCAAAACTGATAAAAATTATATGGCGAAGTTCTCTCAGGGTCGAGCCAAACATTTCCTTTCTCGGTTTTTCCAAATTTAACACCATCGGCTTTGGTTATCAACGGGCATGTAATAGCAAAAGCCTCGCCTCTTGCTTTTCTGCGTATGAGTTCGGTGCCTGTGGTAATATTTCCCCATTGATCAGACCCTCCCATTTGCAATTTGCAGCCTTTGGTTTTGTACAGGGTAAGAAAATCGGTTCCCTGAACAAGTTGGTAAGTAAATTCGGTAAACGACATCCCTTCTTTCGACTCATCGCCAATTCGTTTTTTAACCGAATCTTTGGCCATCATATAGTTTACAGTAATGTGTTTGCCAATATCGCGTATAAAATCAATAAAGGAGAAGTCTTTCATCCAGTCGTAATTGTTTACCATTTCGGCAGCTATGGGCGATTTTGTGTCGAAATCAATAAACCGCGCAAGTTGTTTCCCAATACATTCCTGATTGTGCCGCAGGGTTTTTTCGTCTAACAATTCGCGCTCTTTCGATTTTCCCGATGGGTCACCAATCATTCCGGTAGCACCTCCCAACAAAACAAGTGGCTTGTGCCCGGCAACCTGAAAATGTTTCAACATCATAACCGAAACCAAATGGCCAATATGTAGCGAATCGGCAGTAGGATCTATGCCAACATAAGCTGTGGTAAGTTCTTTCTGTAACAATTCCTCTGTTCCCGGCATAATGTTGTGTATCATGCCCCGCCAAGTCAACTCTTCAACAAAATTCATAAGCTTAAAAAAAATTTGCGCAAAGATAATAAAGAAGTCGGAAGTGGGAAGGCCGAAGATGGAAGATGGAAGTCTCATCGGATACTTTCGATTATTAACTGAAATGTTAGCTGATAATTTAAAAGACGGAAGTTTCCCTCCTTTGCTAAACCTGCTTGTTGGCAGAATGGGTAATGTTAAAAACTGTTAGGGAATAATCAGAAGCAAAACTAATTCTTATCGGTTTTCTTAAATTTATTAACCCATTCTTCAGTATTCAGCGCATTGTATTTAACAATGAGTTTTTCTTTACCAAAATATTTTGCCACGCTATTATTGATCCAACCATTCGATCCCGGAGTAAAAGTGATGTGCCCGATTGTTTTGGCAGGATAATAAATATCTTTAATGGTGCAGGTTTTACAACCACTATTCTTTAGATATTCGAATCGGTTTTTTACTAACCGGAGATGTTCGGCAGATTTTCCTTTTAACAGGTCGGAGTATGCTCGTGTAATTTTGTTTTCATTGGGTGGAGCCATTAGCGAAAGGAATAAAAATAAACTAAAAAGAAAAACGGATATTCTTAATGACGAAAAGTCATGCTTCTGCTTTAGCCAAACAAGTATTACAATTAACAGGTAAAACCACATCAATAGCGAGTAAAAGAAAACCACGTTAATCGTTCTATGGTGGTTGTATTGTACTCCAAGACTCCAATGTACAGGAAATAGAATCATAGGAATTATTGCTGCCGAAATGAATAGTACAATTAAAGGGTTAAGCATAAAGATTTTATTATTTTTCGAGATAATTGAATCTGTAATGTTTTTGCTGAAAAGAATCAATAATATGCTGAACAAAGGTGCAGGTGAAACTAATATCCTGAAAATAATGTGTTTAAAAATGTCGCTAATGGTTACTACAAGTGCCGGGATAAATTCATGATTCCCTAAAATCCCCTGGCTTCTGTCAGTAGAGCCGGGAGATAACATTTCAAAAGTTGCAAAGACTATACTTAATATCAAAAAATATGTTAACAATCCGTTTGGTTTCCTGTTTTGATACCATAATAGAAAGAACCACGCCAGATTGACCATTAAAATGAAAAGCATTGTAATTTCATTGACCCCGATTGCAGAAATTTGCATCAGGCTTGCAATAATTCCGTAAAAAATAACCCTTCCCTGCCGTGAAACAGTCCTGAAAGTTTTAAGTAGAAAAATAAAATAAAATACTGTTAAAATGTTTCCTGCCTGATATGTCATTGCACCGGCCATCCAGTATAAACCTTGTCCTGTATCAGGCATACGATGCAAATAACAAAAAAGAAAAAGCAGTGCAAAAGTGATCCTGTTTTTCGTTGAAATAAAACCAAAGCCAATCTCTTTTATTAAGGCAAAAATGCCGACAGAAAGAAAAATGACAAATGAAACAGGTACTAATTTAGTACCCCAAATCCAATCAAAAACAAGTGGCTGGATGCTAAGTAAAATGTTTGAAAAATATCGTCCCGACCATGAAAAGTATATATGATACTGCGCATTAATAATCCCGTATTCTTTGGCTGTGTTTGCATAAACAAAATCATCAGCTGCCGGAAAAATGTAAAAGCTATTGATAATGAAAGGCAATACACCGAAAAGTCCAATCAATAATAACAGGTTCTCAAAGTATTTCAGGAGAACTGTTTTCGATTCATTACTTTCAAAATTCAACAGTAATTCTTTAATCTTAATTATTTTCATAGGTACATGGTTTATAAATCAGTAATTTGATTTCTAAAAATGATAAAGCTCAAGTTTGAAACCCTGATATATTTAATTCCCTTGACACGATACGCAGCAAATATAACAGTATTTTAATTCCTATAATATTCGTGTAATTTGCGAAATTCATGGCTAAATATTAAACACATGATAACACATTATTTATTAATTTCGGGGTTTTAAATTTTACTATGTTGAAAATTACTAAACAATAATGAACATTCTAAAAAAACAGGAGGTATTATGACTTTAATTTTGAATAGAAAAGATGTGGCATCGGTGCTGCAAATGAACGATTGCATGAGCGTTGTCGAGTCTGCTTATGCCGAACTGGCAAACGGAACGGCAGTTTTGCCTTTACGCACTAACATTAAACCACCCAACGGATTGGCATTATACATGCCGGCTTATTTAAAAGGCATGGGTGCATTGGCCTGTAAAGTTGTAACTGTGTACAAAAACAACCCGGCTAAATTTAACATTCCCACAACAATAGGAAAAGTATTGG
>JAYENH010000759.1:0-1942 GCA_034721995.1 Bacteroidota bacterium | reverse complement strand
GTAGGGTGTCTCGTCTTAAAATGGGTTTTCATAAAAAGTTAACAAGAAATAATCTAAAATATTCAAAAAAACTTTGTGCCTTTGTGCCCCTGTGGCGAAATAAAAATGAAAGCCCGGTATGCTGATACATCGACTTAAAATAGGAATTGAAGAACGGGCAACATTTAAACTTCATGTGGCTTACTCGGTGCTGGAAGGAATAATTTTCGGGGTATTTGCACTTAACGAATTTATTTTTTTGAAAAGCTTACAAGGTACAAACTACATGCTTAGTTTCTTGTTCCTTTTCAGCATGGCAGTTTTTTTGCCAACCATCGCTATTAACGAATTACTAAGGCGCACCCTAAACAAAAAACGAATGTTGCGCCTGGCCGGGATACTAACGCGTGGGCCATTGGTACTATTAATTTTCTTCCCGTCACATCAGGCAGCATATCAGGAAAACTTGTTTTATCATCTTGCATTTTTGGCAATTTTCCTGAATTACTTTATGGCCTCGCCACTTATTTTTCCAACCATAAATTTATTTCTGAAGAACAATTACAGCCATAAAAATTTTGGACGCTTGTTTAGCTGGGCAAGCTCGACAAATAAAATTGCTGCAATGCTGGCCACATTTCTTTTTGGCCTTTTGTTAGATTTCGATAATTATGCTTTCCGATATGTGTACCCTTTTATTGCTGTGCTGGGAATTGCATCGATTTTTCTATTGTCGAAAATCAATTACCAGTCTCCCGAAGCTGCCATCCCGAGACAGAGCATCTGGGAATCAGCAAAGTCATCGGCTGTTCGTTTATGGCAAATAACGAGGGACAACAAAGCATACCGCGATTTTGAAACCGGGTTTATGCTGTATGGGTTTTCGTTTATGCTCACCGTTTCGGTTATTACAATTTTTCTTGAAAAAGAGTTACAGTTAAGCTATTCGAGCCTTGCCTTTTATAAAAATGGCAATGTAACATTAACCATTATTTTATTTCCTTTCTTCGGAAAACTATTGGGAAATATCGATCCTCGAAAGTTTGCCATATTTACTTTCGCGGCTTTGGCCCTCTATCTTTTCTTTGTCGGGGTTACACATTTTTTTCCGGCCCACACCGAAATTCTCGGCATACAGGTTTATTATTTCCTGGTACTCGCATTTGTGTTTTTTGCTTTGTTTGCCGCTTCCATGGGCTTGCTCTGGAGTATTGGCTCGGCATATTTTTGCGAACCTGGCGAGGCTGGCGAATATCAGGCTATCCATCTTTCGCTTACCGGCACCCGCGCCATAATTGCACCGTTGTTAGGCATTTTTGCGTACGAGCAATTAGGTTATAGTTTTACTTTCGGAATAGGTATTTTATTATTGCTGATAGCGGTTTGGCTTATGCGTTGGTCACTAAAGAACAGGGAGTAGGTTGGGAGACGGGAGTTCAAAGTCCGAAGTCGGAAGTCAGAAGACGGGTAATAGAAACCTGAATAATTGTTCTGGGAATTTTTATTATCCACTATTTCAGGCATATACACTGTATTGTTATAAAGCCGAAAGAAAAGTTGCATTTGTATCAAAAAAAAATAGATTTTTGCTTGTGATATAAAATATATGATTCTATCTTTGCACCGCTTTTGAGAAAGCACAAACAGGATGACTCAGTAGCTCAGTTGGTAGAGCACATCCCTTTTAAGGATGGGGTCCTGAGTTCGAACCTCAGCTGAGTCACAAATAAAAAGCCGTAAGATATTCTTACGGCTTTTCTTTTTATTTACTACTTGCTTGATACTCCTTATATGTTGTTGGGCTTTGGGAGTTGAATTTCAAAAGAGATAAGACACGGTGATATTACAGTTAGCAATCCAACAATTTTGCAATTATACCTGAAATCAAAAATTATTAATCCTTGCTCTGAAATCAAATTTCGTAAGTTTATTCCACTCAGGTTTTCTACCACTCAATCGTCAT
>JAYENH010000758.1:0-1946 GCA_034721995.1 Bacteroidota bacterium | reverse complement strand
GTTTTAAAAACATCGTCGCCCACTTCGGCATTGAACATAGCCTGCAACATGGCAGGTGTTGGTTTGGTTACCGTATCACTTATTAGATTGATCTTCATTATTTCTTCAGGTTTTTCAAAACAGAAAAAGCTTCTTCAACATCGTTGTTATTAACAATGATAGAAAATTCGTGGGTTGTCGAAACAACTTCATAAACATTAATTCCTTCCCAGGTTATACGGCTAAATATATAGTGGTACAGTCCTGGCACTTTTTTGTTTTCCTGTGGCAAACGAAGTGTTATGGATGATAGATCACCGGCATGTGAAATTATTGTTTCATTCTTAAATATCTCTTCAACAATTTTAGTAAAGCTATTACTTATGATAAGTGTAGTTTCGAAAACTCCTTGCGAAATAGTATAAAAAACAGAATTGTTTTTTAAGATTTGTTTTATCAGTTTCGATTGTGCCTCGGTGATATCGCTCGAATTTACAAAAGTGTATGAGACGAGGTTCGAGCGTACGGTAATATCTCCAATATTTTTAACCATGTTTGCTACTCGTCGGGTCAATGCAATTTTGGGATGAGGATTGAAACGCTTTAATGCCATTACAACTGCGCCTGTTTTTATATCTTTTTGCAGTATTTCCTCAACCTCAGGTTTTATTTTACGTGCCAATGATGACAAATTAATTATTTCCTGAGAGATTCCTTCCAATAACATTGGCCTCTGTTTTAATATTTTATCAATTGCCTGGGGAATAGTTACCATAGATAAGTTTTTTCACAATTAAACATCTTGTTAAAATTACAACAAATCTAATTAAAACAGTGAAAAATACATGGTAAATATTAAAATCATTCTGTTTTTTTACAAAACATACTTTATTATGTATGTTTCAGGGTATTAGCCATCAGCCGGTATTTCTATAATCGTATTAACTTAATTCACCTGAGACATAATATCATGTTCTCCTTGCAGGATATTTTGCAGGGGCGTGAAATTCTTTAACGAAAGTGGCCATCTGCCTTTATAGCGACGCATAAGCCAGATAATTTTATCGGCTTTATTTTGAATTGCAAGAGTAATTGCAGGAGGCTTTTTTGCTTTTTTAAGATAAGGACTTATATTTTTGCTGATAATGCTAAGTTCGGCTTCCTTTGCCTTTTTTGCTGCATTTTCAAGATCATCAAGAAAAATGTAAACATCGGGGTATCTTATTTCTATTTCATCTTCAAGCTCTTTTTCCTGACTATGGTCAAGGAGCAAGTGGTAATCTTCGATCGGATAGATTGATTTTTTATTACTAAACCCCGGTATAATACTAATGGCATCTACAATATAATCCTTAATCTTTATAAGCTTGCCTTCATAAGCAACAATTTTGTTAAGTGCTTCTTCGGTAAGTGTATAATGCTTATTACTTAAAGTGTTTATTTCATCAACAATGTCGATGGCAAAATCCCTGTTACGTTTTTCATGAAATTTAATAACACGTCGGTTTTCTACAAGTATTCTTGTAAAAACTCTTTCCTGATTATTTTGATTATCAATATTTTCTTTCCATTCTGATAAAAATTCATGTAGTGAATGATAGAGTATCTGCTTTATAATATTTTTGTTTGTTGAACCTAAAAGCTCTTTGTTTTTCGATATACTAAATTCGGAACCTTCTTTCGAGAAATATAAAAAAAGAAGACTGCTCTTGCTTTTTTTACCATTTGTATAAATAGGAAGGTAAAGCACATTTCTTGATTCTTCATTGTATGGTCCATGAGAAAGCGTTTGTGAGCTTACAAAATGTTCTTCGCCTGATAACCTAAATGGAACTTCCCGGGAAGCAAACCATGTTCCTTTCGAATTTTGATTACGTAGGTCGGAAATTTTATTTATGTCTGGATAAAATTTATAGTCTTCAGATTGGTCATGATCCGACTTTGCCGAATATTAAATGAAATTCAGT
>JAYENH010000757.1:3126-8690 GCA_034721995.1 Bacteroidota bacterium | reverse complement strand
ACCAAGAAAGACATTTAATCCCAATGATCGTAAGTATTACATGATGCCGGAAAAACGTGTTATCCATTTTTCTCCCTGCTCATCGCTGAAATCTAATTTACCAACAAATCCTTTGTAATCATGTACGATAAAATAACATTCGCACAATTGATTGAGAAAGTTGCTTCTGAAACCGGTGCCCCAAAGCAAAAAGTACATGATCTAATTTCGAAAACTGCAAATATTGCCAAACAGGGACTTAATAAAGATGGCTATGTAAATATCCGTGATTTGGGAAAAATTTCGCTTAAATGGCAAAATGCCAGGGCCGGACGTAATCCGCAAACCAATGAAGAAATTGAAATCCCTGCACATAACTCAGTTCATTTTAAAGTATCATCTGGTTTTAGAAAATTCATCAACAGGAACTATGAACACCTTAAACCTGAATTAATTGAACAACATAAAGTTGATGAGCAACAAGAAAAGCCTCCGGAAATAAAAAAAGGCGAGAGTCCCAAACCTACAATCATAAAAGACGAATCATCAAAATCAGAAAAAAATAATAAAGGTAAATCAAGATGGTGGCTTTGGCTTGTATTTATTGCAGCAGCAGTAGCAATTGTATTTTTATTTTGGCCTGACAAAAAAACCGAAGATATTTCAAAATCATATCCCCTTAATCAGGAAAATGATTTAACAATTGATGAAAAGCAAAACAAACCACAGCAATCAATTCCTGCTCATGATACTCCTGTTGAGGAGAAAATCACAAAAGAAGAAGATGCCCCGACAGAAATCGGAACAAAAGAGAAACCAGTTTGCCTTTATCAAGGTGGAAACCACTCTGTACAAGAGGGAGAACGATTACGGCTAATTGCAGAAAAGTATTATCAACGAGCTATTCTTTGGCCAATAATTTTTAGTGCCAACCGTAATTTGATAAATGACCCTGACATTTTAAGCTCGGGCATGAAATTAGAAATACCTGCGATTGAAGGAAAACCCGGGAATTTTTCACATAACGACAAGCAATTGATTTCGGAATCCTTTATCCATGCTTATTTACGCTACAAAAACCTGAAACCGGAAAAAGCACTCTACTATCTTTGGGTAGCAGTGAAATGGGACGTGCCAGGCTCACTCGAAAAACACAAAAACCAAATTGCCCCAAATGACCTGAAAAGGGTGAAAAAAATAGATGGGTTTCCTGATTTATGAAAAATGTATTCACAGGCCAGTTTGTAGGTTTTAATGACGACATCGGTTTGGCTATGCGTATTTTGGGATTTTGAAACGACTAATTTTCAATTTACCACTAATTATATCCAATGCTATAAGCTTCAATGTCAGTACGTTACCCAAGGTACGTATAGCCTTTGTTGGCACCAGTTAATTAGTGTAATTTTCATCAATTATGAATTTCTCTATATTTACTATAATATCAGAGAGATAAGCAAAAGTTTCATTCTTAAAATCATTCAATTCTCCAACAGAAAAGTCTTTTCCCACATCATAAAATGTTTGTTCTCCGTGAGCAAGCCGATTTCTTTTATTTTTTATTTCCACTAAATTCCTACCATTTACGGCTTTATCAAATCCTATCTTATCAGCAAGTTTTCTAATCTCCCCAGCATCAAGATTTCCTGAAAAATCCATTTTATCCTTAGAAAGTTTTATAGTTTCTTTTTGCAAAATATTTCTTGCTAAATTTAAAACATAATCTTGAAGGGTTTCGGGATTAAAATTATTTTCTTTTAAATTATCAGTAGTTTGTTTTATCCATATTTTTTGCAAATTATCCGATAATTTATCAAAAGTTAATTCATCATCTTCAACTTTCGTATATATTTCAACTATTGAATTTCGGACGGTTGATTCTATTAAATTATATAGAATTAGAAAAGTATTTGCAATTAGTATTCTCTGAAATTGTGGCTGTATTCTTTCTGTTACAATTTCACCATCTTTCTTATATTGTATTTTTGTACTGTCGTTATCAAATATTGTTAGAAACTTAAAATAATTCTCTATCTCAGATTTCCTATTCTCAAAATCTTGTTTAGTATTATCCATTTTGTAGCCGTTCCTCATTAAGATCTCCTAAAAGCCCATCTCTTACAAATTCTATTCTACTCACTAATCTACCAGGATTGTTACTTGCATCAGAAGTTGTTTGATTTTTAAAACCTTCTGAGTTTAACCATTCTAAATTTGGATTTTCTAATTCAGGGTTTTCTTTTAATGCTAAATATGTTCCAACTGCAATAGCTTCAAAGCGTACTCTTGGGGTGCTGTTTGAACTATGATCTTTTCTAAATCCAATAGGAAAGTATAATTTAATAAATGTAACCATAGACTCAAATGCATTTTGATAATGCTCTTTATCAAAATCAGTATTATTCATTTCCTCAAGATAGTCATTTAGAAAAATGGCTACATCGTGTTTGGATTCTAAATATTTATCAATATATGCAAAGTATCTTAAAATGAGTTCTTCTGTTTCTCCTCTTTTCTTTTTAAATTTAGATATTGGACATATTTTACTAAAATCTGGATTCTCCGATAATGCAAGAATCAAATCATAAAATTTTCCTGAATATGAACCTTTTCTAATTTCAGAATCAGTAAGCTTTTCACTTGTAGTATTTATTCTTTCAAAAATATCTTGCCGTATCTCTTCATCAACATTATCAACAACAATTATTTTAAAATCTCTATTAATAATGTCTCTTTGCATTTTTTTTGGTAAGTCTTTAAATTTAGCTGAATTTAATTTATCCAGATTTTCTAATTTCCGCAAAGTATACTCATTGTTATAAAAGGAAATTAATGTTCTTATTCTTTGTGAGCCGTCAATAATTTCAAATCTTCTGTATTCATCTTCTGATACAAGAAATGGAGTCAAAGGAACTCCTAATAAAACAGATTCAATATATTTCGATCTTCTGTCTAGTTTCCAAACAAACTCCCTTTGATAATCAGGAATATATAATGTAGCATCTTCATCCTCTTCATTGCCGTATTTGCTTTCTAATACTTCAAAAGAATAATCTTTTGTTCTATAATCATACGACCTTGATTTCTCTTCTACTTGATTCGATATTTCTTCAAGTTGTTCGTACGAGAATTTACTTTTTTTCTTTGCCATAGTCATATTCCTTTAAATGATTGATAATACTTTTCCCAATAATTTCACCAAGTTTTGGAGGGACAGCATTACCAATATGTTTTGATGTTTTCCCAAATTTAAGTTCTTTAATATTCTCGGAAAACTTATAATCTTCTGGAAAAGTTTGTAGAATTGCAGCTTCTCTTAACGATATAGCTCTATCTTGCTCTGGGTGTCCAAAACGCCCATTACCAATTCCTGTGCAAAAAGTTGTCATTGTTGGTGATGGTTCATCCCATTTCATTCGACCATAAACACTAACATATGTTTTTCCTTTCTCAGTAGTATGACAAGCTAACTTCAATTTTTCATCCCAATCTTTTTTCCAACTACCACCAGGTTTTGATAGTCTAATTCTTTGTAAATTTTTTTCAGATAATTTAGATGCTTTGTGAATATAATCTTTTTTTGAACTCTGACCGGAATTAATTATTTCTAAATGACCAATAGCATCTTTAACTGTTATATATTTATCAGGAATATGGGTTGGTGGTAATATTTCAATTTCACCTAACTTTGATGCTAATAATACTAATCGCTTCCTTTTTTGTGGAATCCCATAATCAGGGGAATAAATAACATTATACCAAACAAAATAGCCTAACTCTTTTAATTTGTCAACAAAATCATAAAAAACAGGAGCTTCTTTAAAATTTAATAAGGTTGGTACATTTTCCATTGAAACAACAACAGGGTTAGATTCCTTTACTAACCGAGCAAATTCGTATAATAATTGCCATCTTTCATCTTTATCCTTATCTTTTTTATAAGTATAAGATGAAAAGGGTTGACAAGGTGCACATCCAACTAAAACTCTTGTATCCCCTTTGCCATATAAAGAATTTAATTCATTACCACTTATTTCTTGAATATCTTTATTAATAAATTTAGTATTACAATTTGTTTCAAAAGTATATCGACAGGATTCATCAATATCAATGCCTGCACTAACATTAATGCCAGCTTTCTCTAATCCATAAGAAAGTCCGCCTATCCCACAAAAAAGGTCAATTGCTGATATTTTTTCTTCTGTTATCATAACTTACAAAGATATCTTATTTTTATTTAATATGACGATAGTATTTTGTTTTTCATAATTGGTACCAACTAGAAAATAATCATCAAATGGTTTTTTATTCCTGTCCCCGGGTTTCTACATCTGCCCTTTCATAACCTCCAGCCCTTCCTCGATACTTCTCGGCCGATAATCCAAATCGTGTATAGCTTTGTCTAAAACAAAACCTGTTGATGGTGGCCGTTTGCCTGTTTCGTTTAGTTCGGCAGAGGATATTGGGCTTATTAAATTTTTATCAAGATTGAAAAAATTGGCTGTTTTCAAGGCAATTTCATAAATTGACAAATAATCCTTTCCTGATAAGTGATAAATGCCTGATGCACCGCGAAGTGCAATTTGGATTGTTCCTTCGGCCAGATCCTCGGCCAATGTTGGCATACGAAATTGGTCGTTGACCACACGGATGGCTTTTCCGGTTTCGAGGTTTTTCTTTACCCAAAGAATAATGTTGGAACGTGCCATATCTGAGCATATCCCATAAACGAGAATGGTACGAACAATTGCCCAGTCTTTGGCATTTTGCATCACCAGCTTTTCGGCTTCATATTTCGATTTCCCATAAAAACTGACAGGGTTTGGTTTGTCATTTTCGCTGTAAGGACCAGCCTCCCCATCGAATACAAAATCGGTAGATATATAAATCAACCTGGATTTGTAGCGATTACAGGCATCAATGATGTTTTGTGTAGATATTACATTCAGCTCCCAACAGTCGGATTGCCTGGTTTCGCAAGGGCCAACATCGGTCATAGCGGCAGTGTGGATAACTACATCGGGACGAAACGAATTAAAAATATTATCGATAAACACTTTGTCCCTAACATCCATTAAATCAAAAGGGAAATTCGATTTCATTTTATTTTTGTGTAAGGAGGTAGCGAGAAAATCCACATCTGACTTTTTTATCAAGTTACTAACAAGTTTTTGCCCCATCAATCCATTTGAGCCTGTAATTAGTATTTTCATTTGTTTAATTTTTATTCCCGCAGATTGCGCAGATTTATGCTGACGTTTTTTACTTTTATTTCTACAAAAGGCGAATATGCAATATGTAAAGCTTATGCCATTATTATTTCATTATAACCTGGTAGTATCTTCAAGCACTGCTTTCAATTTTTTAATTTGCTCTGGGGAACCAAGAATAAATAATTGGTCGTTGCTCGATAAAATAACATCAGGTTTAGGGTTTACTAAATAAGTATTGTCTGCATGTTTCAGGCCAATGATATTTGCGCCCGATTCGTTCCTGACATCCAGCTCCATTATAGATTTGCCTGCAAAACAATACGATAGGTTCTCGCACGATATTTCTTCAAGATTAACATCGTTGCTACCTTG
>JAYENH010000757.1:0-3026 GCA_034721995.1 Bacteroidota bacterium | reverse complement strand
GTTTCAGGCCAATGATATTTGCGCCCGATTCGTTCCTGACATCCAGCTCCATTATAGATTTGCCTGCAAAACAATACGATAGGTTCTCGCACGATATTTCTTCAAGATTAACATCGTTGCTACCTTGTAACATGATATACTCTAAAAATTCAACAACATCGGGCTGTGCCACAAGTGTTGCCATGCGTTGGCCACCAATTTTATCGGGCATAATTATATTTGTTGCCCCAGCCCTTTTCAGTTTTATGTCGGAGTTGTCGTTCGATGCGCGACTAATAATTTTTAATCCCGGGTTCATTTCTCTGGCGGTAAGCACCACAAAAAGATTATCAGCATCATTTGGCAGCGTAGTTATCAAGGCTTTTGCTTTCGAAATCATAGCAAACTGAAGCACCTCGTCCTGTGTAGAATCTCCATTTATATATAAGAAATCAGATTCTTCTCGAATTTTTTGCACTACAGATTCATTTTCTTCGATAATTACCACTTGTTCGTTATGTTCCTGCAATTCGATAGCAGCCTGTTTCCCGTTTCGTCCATATCCACAAACAATTACATGGTTTTCAAGTTTTGCAATTCTTTTTTTCACTTTATTGTCTTTATAATAATTTCTAAAAATTCCATCAACCACATATCGAGTAATAGTTGTAACGACAAAGGCAAATATCCCGAAGCTAAAAATAATCAGGAAGGCTGTAAAAACCTGTCCGGCCTGCGATAAGGGATGTACTTCCTCGAACCCTACCGTTGAAATAGTTATTATGGTCATGAAAAAAGCTTCGACAAAAGTAAAATCCTCGATAAACATATATCCAATTTCACCAATAATAACAATTATTGCCAATAAGCTAAAGGCGAACAAAATTGTTCTTGTATTTTCGATAACAGAATAATTATTTCGAGATAATAATTTCATTTCCTATTTTACAATTTATACATTTTAAATTTTCGCAATATTCACGTTTAAGCTGAATCAATGCCTGCGAGTAAAAAGCATTTGGCGATTCAATTCCTAATTCATTCCACTTTTTTATTATCGAATTCTTTTCAGCTTTCATTTCCTCAAGAAAAGCAATTGCACGTTCTTTATATTCTACAAGCCCCTTCTGATTTCCGTACACAAAAATAAAGGGAATAATTGTATTTATCAGGATACTGTTGATAGAGCTTGCTCCCAATTGTTTTTTCATCTTTTGGGCAACATGATTAAATCTGTAATGCACATCCCAATATTCAGAGGCCGAAACTTGTAATAAGTCGCGCAGTTTTTTTAAATTACTGTTTTCCAATATTTTTGAGAACAGTGCTGACGAATTGTAGATCAATCCTGCAAATTCGGCAATGCGCACTTCAGGGAAATTCGACGGGCGCAAGCGCAGGTATTTCCATAAATGATATTGAATTGGCTTTAATAAATATTTCTTCTGTAAAAAAAGGTATTCCTTTTTAAGGGCTTCGAAATATTCATCGCCCAACAATACTTCATTCAACATGCCCGCTTGACCAAACAACAACGCTTCGATCTGAAACAGGTTATTTTTATGTTTGGCAAGTATTTTTAATGGAAGCGATTTTGCCAACATACCAAATATAAGTGTGTTCTCCTTTAGACCGAAACTGCTTGCTATTTGAATATAAAAACTCTCTTCCCAATTATTATTTGTTTCTTTTAAACTTTGAAGAATACTTTCCGATTTCGTACTTAGCCGTTCAACAGCCAGTTTACCTAACCAAAAATGAATTTCAAATTTATTTATTCCGGGCAGGAAACTCTCGCAGGCCACCCATTTTTTATTAAGCATCAACTGATGATAGCGACTCTCAAAAGCAGGATCATATTTTAGTTCGAGAGCAGGTATTTCGTTTCCATCTGGGCTTTTTATGCTGATATCATTTTGCAAAACCACATGCAGTATAACATTAGAATAAGCCTTGTCGTTATTATGCCCATGTCTAATCCAATCGGAGGATTTAATGTGAATTTCAACATTACCTGCCCATAATGTATCCTCAATTTTGATTTGTGCATTGAAGAAATCCGGACCTGCATTGCTGTTCCATTCGCCTGATTTAAGCACTTCAAGTCTTTCACCACGAGTACTTACCAGCAAATCTTTCCGGTAGTAGCCAAATTTCCAAAGAAATTGTAAAAACTCTTCTGACACTGCACTATTAGTATTTATGATTCAATTGGATAAAGATACTATTTTAATTGATGATTGATTATTGTGGTTAAATCTTATCCGATGGCTATCGCATAAGATTTAACCATTTCTCTACTTTTTGAACCTTTTTAAAAAAATACTGTATCTTTATGAACTATGGAGCAAATGAAAGACATAATATTTTTTGTAGCTGCTTTTGTAATTATTGCAGTTGCATCAAACCAAATAGCAAAGCTGTTTCAGAAAATAAAATTGCCGCATATTACAGGTTTACTGATAATTGGCATAATAGCCGGCCCCTTTGTTTTACAATTGGTAGAAGGGGCGGCCATAGAAAAGCTCAGTTTTGTTAATGAAACCGCCCTGGCATTTATTGCTTTTGCTGCCGGAAGCGAGTTATATTTACTCGAATTGCGAAGCAGGTTCAAAAGCATAAAATGGATGACATTTGGGCAATTGGTAGTTACTTTTGTTTTAAGCAGTGTAGCGGTTTTTCTTTTAGCACCTTATATCCCGTTTATTGCCGGCATGTCGGTAAACGGAAAAATCGCAGTAGCCATTTTAACAGCAACAATTTTTGTGGCCAGGTCGCCCTCATCGGCTATTGCCATTATTAACGAGGTTCGGGCAAAAGGGCCATTTACCCAAACATCAATTGGTGTTACAGTTGTTACCGATGTGTTGGTAATAATTCTCTTTACCTTATGTTTTTCAATAACCAACACACTCACCACAGGTCAGGATTTTGATTACTCTTCCATTTATCGATTGGCAATAGATTTGGCTCTCTCGTTTGGCCTGGGCATTGGTCTGGGAAAACTAATAGCTTTATTTTTTTCATGGAACCCAAAACCGGTCTTC
>JAYENH010000756.1:0-1948 GCA_034721995.1 Bacteroidota bacterium | reverse complement strand
GGAAGGCCTTTTAAAAGAAACTCTATGGAATGTTTGTTTAGGTCTTTATTGAAATCAAAACCCATTTCTTTTTCGCGTGCCAACTCCGATTTGTTTATCAACTTCTCAATTAAATTGCGGCCACGGTTTTCTACTATCAGATTGAAATAATCAGTGGTATCTATTTTTAATATCCTATAAAATAGTTCATCAATATTTTTATATTCAATCCTGCACGGAAAAGATTGTCCGGGAATTACTCCCTTCTCTAAGTTCATTTTCAATTCTTTTTTCCGTAGGTTTTCAAGTTTGTATAGGCTTTTTTCGGCTGTATGGCTTTCTGAAAAGTTTTCGATTATATCGGCAAATAAACCCTCTGCCGTTTTTGCATATTCCTTAAATATAAATGTTGTTGAATCGAGTGCGTTATAATATTTTGTTTTATCCGAATAGTATTCTGCCTCCCTGAAAATTACTTCTGCCACATAATTGTTACCGGAATATTTTTCCTGAATAATTTTTAGGGCATCAAGGTACAGGCTGTCTTTTTTATCGAAAGTAGAATTTATAAACACATAATCCAGACGTGCCAAATCGACATCAATAAGGGCCGGGATGTTTTCCTGTTTCAACCTGAAACTTAATATTTGCTGATAAAGCTTTAATATTTTAAAATGATGCGATGCACTGTCATATACCAGGAATTCTGATTTTGCGAACTTCTTTGCCGGTGCAAAAAACTTTTTATCGGCAAGAAACTGGTCATCACTTAAAACAGGGCTGATGTTTTTCGAAATCCCGAAATATTGTATTGCCCTGTGTGCAAGAAAATCGTACAGGCCGGGGCGTAAATTTTTGGGCTGGGTGCCTTTTGAAACAATGTCTTCGAAATCAGAAACCCTTACCATTTTCAGGCTGTCGGCATTTTCGAGCGAAAGATACATTTGCTCTAACATTTTGTTCCGAAAATCCATTTTGTCCCAATCGCTAATGTCATCAGATTGGAATCCCGGAATAACCCTGCGTTGGTTAATGCGCCACTGATTGTTCGAGAAATAAGCCCAATAATATGAGGCCGCATAAGAATGTAAAATCTGTTTTAGGGGGAACTTGCTCTCATCAATTTCATCTTCGATTTGCCCGATTATTTTAGGGAAAGCTTCCTCTTCGGTTTGCGAAATAAATTTGGAGCGATACACCAGGGCTTTTGCAATTTGCGCATGGTTGTTAGTTTTTTTGGCTGCTTCATAAATTTGCTCTACAATTTTAATTGCCGACTTAGGAAGACCTTTTTTTTCCAGTGCTTCAACCTTTCTCCATTCGCTTTTGAATTTTTCGTTGTCAGGGAATTTCAACCATTTTTCGGGCGATTCGGAAGTTTGGAAAGCCAGTAATTGCAGTAATACCAGCAGACTGACGAATATTTTTATCATCCGGTTTTTGCGTATCATAATCTCTGTTTTTTATCAGGTTCTAATAAAAGATGAAAATAACTGAAATATTGCACAAAAATAAATCAATAATGTAAGCAAAGTTTTCAAAACAATTTATCCAAATGGAGTTTGCACATTTACTAAGAAAATCAATCCAAAAATTGATTTATTCTGTGGCAGATTTGTAGAAATATGAAACAGCAGAGATAGCAAAATTAGACAAGGAAGAGTTCCGTAAATATCAAGAAAGTTTAAACGCATACAGGGACATAAAAAATTCTGTTGATACTGCTTGGGAAGAAGGGCGGGAAGAAGGAGAAAAAAAGAAGCAAATAGAAATTGCAAAAGGAATGAAGAAAAAAGGCTTTGATAATTCATTGATTATTGAATTGACGGGATTGTCAAAAGAAGAAATTGAAGCATTGATAGAAAAATAACAACTAAGCATCGTTTTTGGCGGTAGCCAAATATCCCGATAAAAATACGGGACAAGTTGTGCTTAATGTTGAACTAAACCGGTTTTTGGGGAATTACAC
>JAYENH010000755.1:0-1951 GCA_034721995.1 Bacteroidota bacterium | reverse complement strand
GTTATATGCAAGCAAATCGAAAAACTGAAGGTATTTTTCCATCAGCAAATTTTTTGTCGAACCGCTAATTGTATCATCCTCCAGACCTCCAAACTCGAAAGATGCACCAATAGTTTTATATGCCGCGGCTTCGTGTATTACCGCGCAATCGTAAAAAGTAGGTGTATTACCAAACAAAGCTACTGCGGGCGAAATCGGCTCAATCTGATCGATATAACTATTATCGCCGTAATAATTAAAACTTATCCCTTCGGATAGTGTTCCTGCCTGCCCAACTATAAAAGAAAGGTCGTTGGAGCCATCGTCAAGGCCATTGATATTAAACAAGGGGTGGACAAGTGTTGCCGGATCGTAAGCCCATGTATCGCCCCCTTCCATATAAATACTGCCACCTGCATTTACAAAACTAGCCAAATCGGATCCCTCAGTAGCCGATAATGCTACGTTGTTATTGTACACGCCAAGGCAAACAAAAATAGTGGAATATCCGCTAAGGCTTGTGGGAAAGCTTGTAACATAATCTGCGCTAAGTCCATTGTTGACAATTGCTGTTTCAATTACCGGACCTGAATTGGCATTACCATCCAGATTAATTATTAAAATGGGTGATTGTGCCTGAACAAAATCAGACATAAGCATTAAAACAAAAAAGGTTAAAAAAAATGAAAAGATTGTTCTTGTAAATTGCTTCATAATATTAGAATTTTAGTTAAATATTTACTTTCACAAGAAGCAAAAGTACACAATTTTAATATAAAACAATTGGCTTTTGTGTGATTATAAATAAACAACAACTATCAAATCCGGCCAAACTTAGACCGATCGGTCTTGTTTTAGCCATATTACAAGCAATCAGCGAATAAGAAAAAAAACAAATTACGTGTTAATCAACCTTAATTTAGTGCAAATACTACTTTACGAAAACAATGAAGAATTTTAAAGTGTCTTTTTAGAAAACGTCAGGAACAAGAAAACCAATACTTAAAAGTCAAGAAGTACGGCCAATCGGGATGGCTAACCTGCAAATTGAAAATAACGTAGTTGTTGGCATTTTATAAGAGACAATATTTATTCTTAATAAAAACATAAACCACAAAAGGCAGGCTATGAAACATAGATTTTCTATCCTACTCTTTTGAATTCAATAATTCTATTTTCCTGCTGAATTCTGATTCTGCTACAATTACTTTGATGCACAAACCGATAAGGATTATCTTTAATAAAAACAGGATTGGTGTTTTCTTCAAATTTTCCTTCACATTCTAAAAGCCCGTTTTCGTTAAAGCGCGAGAATAAATATTTGTCGCTATTTTGCCTGATGCAAAACCATGAGCCTGCACCTTCGCCACTTAACCATTGGGCAGTTTCAGGAATACCATTGTGTCTTTCGGGTTGCGGAAGCGTGCTTTTTAAAAAGTTCTTATCAGAAACCTTTAAGGGGTAAAACGGAATATTAGAAAGCATTTTGGGCAGTATTATTTTATTGCTTAACGAGTTTACATTGTTTAAAGGTGTCGGGGTGAGGGGCACCAAATATTTCAGGCTAAACGAAAATTTCCTGTCAGGCATACCTGCCAAAATCGAAGTATTTACAAAACGCGAACAATTACTGCCATTGCGTTTGAAAGGGCCATAAGGCATTGGGCTGTTCTTTTGCATTGATGTAGCCCTGGCATAAGCCTTTTGAAAATTGATACTGCAATACGATGCGTGCAATTTACCTTCGCCATGGCATTCTGCATTCAATTGCAGTTCTTTGAGTATATCGCGAAAATTTTCAATCCTATCGCCATTTTCAGATATTACAGGAATAGCATTTATTGCCAAGCCATTATCACTTACTGCACTACGAACCCTTGCGTGATGAAGTGGTGCATGGTAACGGCCAAAATCGAAATAATGACATTTCAGTTTTTCATTGTCGACTAAAACCAAAGCTGCATGACCAACT
>JAYENH010000754.1:0-1951 GCA_034721995.1 Bacteroidota bacterium | reverse complement strand
GATCCCGGTAGGTAAAGGCACAAGCAGTAAGCAGTTTTGTAATTCGGCTTCGCTTTTTTCTTTTTCTGATGAAGGACTTGATATTGATTTTCCGGCTTCGGGTACATGGCCCAATGGCGAGATTGTGGTTACGCATTTGAACTATCTGCCGGCAGCAATGCCGAATAATTATCCCAACCTCGGCAGTTACTGGATTGTAAATAATTACGGGGACAATCAGCAAATTACTTCTTTAAACGAACTGGTGTTTTATCCCGGGGCGGGAGAATTATCGGCTTTGGTTATTGCCGATCCGTCGAAAGCTGTTTTGTATAAACGCAACGATAATTCCGGTACAAACAACTGGAGCCAGCTTTGTGCAGCAAGCAATGCAACGAACGGGGCAAACAGCTATCTGACTTTTTCGAATTCGTGCAATATTACCAACATGGGGCAATTTTATATTTGCTCAAACGATTCGCTTGTAAACCTTGTAGGCAGTACGGTAACTGTGGTTGAAAAAAAACCGGCTGCTGAAAAAAACAGGATAAGTCTTTTTCCTAATCCCGTATCGAATAACGCAACTGTTTTTGTCGATTACAGCGGCAACGAGCAATTGCGCATTAAACTGTTCAATGCCGAAGGAAAACTCTGCAACGACATTTTTATCGAAAAACATCAAGCCAAACAATTCAGCGCAGCAGGCATTTCAGCAGGTATTTATTTTTACCTGATCGAAGGCGAAAGCTTTATCGATAGCGGAAAGATAGCTGTGGAATAAATTTGTGAAGATTTTTTTCTTTTGAATTATATTGATGTAAACCTCAATAATTCATGCTTTACTTAATTTGATGAATAAAAGATAAATACTAAAAGGAGAATGATTAATTCAAATTGAATCAGGTTAATCATAAAAATCATGAATAATCAAAGTTAAAACTATGGATTGATAATAATTCTGCATTTTCCAATCAAAGTATTATTATTGTAGTCGATATGATGGAAAATAAATACACTATAATTATCAATCCGGCGGCAGGAAGCGGGCTGGGGAAAAAGAATTGGGATAATGTAAGATCCTTGCTAAAAAGCAAAGGCATTAGCTATACTGCCTATTTTACCAACGATTATGAGAGTACCATCAATTACTGCCATGAGCAGATTGATCTGGGGGCACGCGATTTTATTGTAATTGGGGGCGATGGTACTATGAACGAAATTGCCAACAGCATTTTTAGCCAATCTGATGTAGATGCTAAAGATTTTTCGCTTTCGGTTATTCCGGTTGGTACGGGCAACGATTGGTGCAGGACTTTTAAAATTCCTTTCGATTACAAAAAGGCAATTGAAATAATCAGTAAGGGAAATTTCATGTATCAGGATGTTGGCAAAGTGAGTTTTTATGTTGGCAACGAAAAACACAGCCGCTACTTTGTTAATGTTGCAGGAATGGGCTTCGATGCTTTTGTGGCATACAAAACAAATCTTAAAGCCGGTAAGGGGCGCGGATCGGCTTTTAGTTACCTGTGGAATTTGCTCAGGAGTTTATTTCAATACCGTTCAACCGACACAAACATTCGGTTCGACGGCGAAAAATTCGCCAATATGGTTTTCAGTATTAGCATCGGCATTGGTAAATATAATGGCGGAGGAATGATGCAGTGCCCAAATGCAGTGCCCAACGATGGCTTATTCGATATTACCATTATCAACAAAATGAACAAGCTCGAAATTATCCGCAACATAAAACGACTTTATGATGGTTCACATATTGACCATCCAAAAATTGATTCTTTCAGGTCAAGGAAAATCAAGCTCGAATCAGAACCTCCAATAAAAATAGAAGTTGATGGCGAAGTATGTGGCAACAGCCCCTTCGAGTTTGAAATTGTACCACAGGGCCTGAAGATTGGAGTACCGGGGTAGGTAGTTTTCAGTCGGAACTCGAAACTCAAAGCTCAAAACTCGAAAC
>JAYENH010000753.1:0-1954 GCA_034721995.1 Bacteroidota bacterium | reverse complement strand
TGAAGAAATGAGCCACAAAGAAATTGCGACGATGCTCAGTATTTCGATTTCGACCTCGAAGACACAATTGTTTAGGGCGCGAAAAACAATTCAGAAGGATTTAATCGAATTGGCCGAACTAAAAGTCGAGCACAGAAAGAAACAAGAAAAAAAGCAGCAGAAAAATTCACAGCTTCGGTTAATTGTATAATGATTACTGCTTTAGCGATTAAGAGAAATAAAAATGGCAAATGAATTAAAATATATCGACGAGCTTGTCAGGAAAAAAATGACAGGCCATGCAGTTGAATCGACCGTAGATAATTTTGCGGCCATTCAACGTGCAGCTTTTTGGAGGAATTTTTTCACCTTCCGATTTTTAAGCCTTAATGCTTATTATGCCGGGGCAGTGGTATTGCTTGGCATCTTTAGCCTGGGCTATTTTTCGGCATCGGATCAAATGGCCGGAATGGAAGAAACGAATTATGAAATTGCCCAAAATATTAACACTCAACCAGAAAACAATACAGAACAAACACATATTACAAAAACCGAAATTACATCCGCTACACCGGAAGAAAATATTGAAACTGAAATTGAATTTACCAGACCGGATAAAGCTCCGGATTTTACTGCTACTAATAAAATTGAGAACATAAGTGCAACTGAAAAAAACATTGAAACAAAGCCTGAAAAAACATTGTTAATCTCCTCAGAAGATAAGCATAATAGGAAAATCAGTTCAAACGAAATTTCTCAGGAAACAGAAAACAGTAAACCAGAATTGGAAATTTCTGTTTCGGATGATTTCGAAAATAAAGAAAATTCAAATGACAATACGATCGATCCAAAGAATTTATCAGAAGAAATTAATGACACAAAAATTTTATCAGAAGATAAAGCCATTACAAATAATTACAAGATAGGGAATTCAGGTACGGGCCTTTTGTTTTCTGATATTATTGCCATCAAAAATTCCCCTATGTTTTTCATCGATCCTGTCCCTCTTGGACATTCCGTGCCGAAGACTTTAACCCCTTCTTTAAGGTCGTATTCCGATTCGATAGATTATTACCTGCCCCCTGCCATGCGCAGCCGATGGATGCTGGGCGCTTATTATGCCCCGGTATATTCTGCAGCCCGGAACTCTTTTCAAAATCAGGAATTTCAAAACCTGATAAACGAAAAGAACAAGATTGAAGAACCAGGTCTGATGTTTTCGACAGGTGTTTCTGTTCAATATCAGGGAAGAAAAAAACTTGGCTTCCAAACTGGCCTGTCATATTCTCAATTGGGCGACCTTTTCTCGCGCGGCGAAATTACAGACATCAAAAATTCCAGCTATCCGCTTTATCCCGAAGGGGGCTTTTTTAATATCGATACTATCGAGTTTTTCAATATTGATTCGCTGCTTCAGGGAATTGAGTATATCGAAACAATTTACGACTCAACATGGATAGATGACAACACTTTAATAAATGTTTCCGATACATCTAAATATAGCGGGGCGCGTTCTCATAATAAGTTTACCTACATAGAAGTACCTTTGATGTTTACTTACAGGGTTTCGGGCGGCAAATTCGATTACCGGTTTAAACTAGGTGTGGCTGCAGGATTTTTAATCGAGGCCGAAGGTAAAAAGCTAAATACAGAAAACCCTTACGAAATTGTCGATTTTGATTACGACACACCGGAATATCGAAAAGTAAATTATTCTGTAATAGGAGGTGTAGATGTATATTACCGTTTCCATAAGCGTTTTAGCTTTAGCACCGGGATTTTATACCGTCGACAATTGCTTGATATTTATAAAAACTATCCATATAATTTAAAATATACTTCGACCCAGATAAATTTTGGCTTGCATTATCATTTGTAATTAGTGTCTGTCCGTAATGTTAAAATTTGCTCACAATATTATTTGTTTTCAAACATATTCGTGATATAGTTCACAGATAAAAAATTTCTTTTTTCT
>JAYENH010000752.1:0-1954 GCA_034721995.1 Bacteroidota bacterium | reverse complement strand
CGAAATTATCTCATCAAGAACAAGTTCCCAGTTGTTACTTACCGGAGAAACAGGAGTATATGTCAGGGATAGAAAATTATAAGCCGCAAGAACATCAATAATTCCATTTCCATAAGTGTTGTCTTCTCCTACGGGGCCAAGATCGACAGCCGAAAAATAGAGGGCAAGCTTTATTTCCTCGCCGCTTAAAAACGGGAAAGCCTCTTTCAGCAATAAAATAGCACCTGCCACATGTGGCCCTGCCATTGATGTGCCACTTAACATACCATAATCGTTTTGCCCCATTGCCGACCTTACATCCTGGCCCGGAGCAACAACTTCGGGTTTTATTTGTAAACTACCTGTATCGGCACAAACTGTTGGGCCACGGCTCGAAAATATAGAAATCTGTAAGCTGGGAATATTGGCATTTACGCTTCCCACTGCAAAAGCATTTACAAGGTTTTTTGCTTTTAGTGCAGGTTCTCCAACAGTTCCTGCACCGAGTTCGCCATCGTTGCCTGCCGAAAAAACTACTGCAATTCCGGCGGCTTCGCATACATCCATAACGGCAGTATATGGCGAATTGCATTGAAATGTATCGGGCGGATCGACCCAGCCCCACGAATTATTGATAACATCGGGCATATCGAAAACCGTGGCTGTGTCGCCGTCGGGGTTCAGTGCCCACTCAAACGATGACATAACTTCGGGGAGGGTGCGGAGATAATACAGATCGCTTACTATGGGATCGGAACTAATCCAGTGCGCATTATATGCTGCCCCGATTGTGTCGTTTGTTGCAGGGTCGAGGCCCATCATTGTGCCAATGGTGTGTGTGCCATGGCTATGATCCGAAATATCGTAAGGTGTAGGGTTGTTGAAAGGAAACCAGCATTGATCAATGGGCAGGTATTTGCCCAAATAATTATTACTGATTGCCGGGTGTTTGAAATTTACACCCGTATCGACATTCATGCCAACACGGTTTTTCCCCGTATAGCCCATTGCCCAGAGTTTATGTGCGTTAATGGCAATTAGTCCCGGCTCGGCAGTTGAGCGTTGTTTTGCTGCATGATTCAAAATTTTTACCGGTTGCTCAATTTTCAGGCGTGGCGAGTTCAGTTCAATTATTGCCACATCCTTTCTTTCTGCAATCCGAAAAATCATTTCTGGTTTTGCTTTTACCGATACCATATTTATTATCCAGAACGAGCGTAGGTTTTTTGCATCCTGGCCCACTTCTTTGTTTATAAATTGAAGCAGGTTTTTTTGCGAAACCCCCGACAGTTGCTGCAATTTGTGCATCACTGTTTTTGCACGTTGGTGCACCGGCACTTTTCGGTCCCTGAATTCCTGATGTAAAGAATCGACATCAAGCTGTTTCGACAGGTAAATATTTACCGGTATAAAACTATCATCAGCCGAAAGCAAAAGTTCGTCGTAAAGTTTGTTGCCGATATATGCCTGTGCAAAAACCGATACCTGCCAGGCCACAATTATCAAAAGAAAGAATGTTTTTTTCATTTCGAATTTTTTAAAAGTCAAAAGTAAAGTTTCTATTTCAATTTATTATGGTTTTATTTTTTTTCTGATAATGTTTCTTGCGGGAAACGATAATGTATTTAAACTGTTTCTTGCAAGAAACGATATATTATTAATATTGTTTCTTACAGGAAACATTATTTTGCTATATTTGCACCTTGTAAGAAACAATTATTATTATGGAAAAATTAAGGAAACATCATACAAGATTGATAAATGAAACCGATTTGAGTTTTCGGCGGTACAATATTAATTTATTGCCCTGGGGCGAGCAGTTGTTGGGAATAAAAGGTTTGCGAGGTGTTGGTAAATCAACTTTATTGCTTCAATATATTAAAATGCAATATGGCATATCGGAAAATGCCTTATATGTATCGCTTGATGATTTGTATTTTACCGAAAACAAACTTGTTGATTTAGCTGAGGATTT
>JAYENH010000751.1:0-1955 GCA_034721995.1 Bacteroidota bacterium | reverse complement strand
TTGCCATTGTTGATATTTGTGAGGAAGTCCAAAAATGAGCATGATCACCTTCATGCAAAAACTGAGCATATATAACATTCCGACAACCTCCGGGTTTTGCAGTAAATCCAAATAAATCTACTCCATTATTTGCATTACTCCAACTATCGGTAGATTTTAAATTCACATGTGCATTGTATCCGCGCACACCTCCTAAATCCCATTCAGGATCGCCAATTCCATATAAACTATCTACTGTTCCTTCAAGAATTTTCCACTCATTATCGCTCGGAACATGCCAACCATTCGGGCAAATCCCTTGTATTCCTTCTGTAGTGTCATACTGCATCATTTCATTCCAGCAATATAATGCACCATAAGAATTACAATTTGCCGAATCGTTGTCGTAACAATGTTTTTCGATAATATCATTATCGCTTTGGTGCCCACCTGTTGCTGAGTGATTGCTGCCCATATAACTTGTTATTTGTACGCCCGAATTCAGGTTTTCGGCCATCCAGCATTGATTACCAATAAGAACTGTCGTATAGTCATTTCCCCATGCATCGGGTAAAGTTGAGGTACCGCAATTAAATTGAGAACCTGTAAGCCTGAATTTTACATTGTTACTGAATGCATTAGGAAAATCGGCCATGGCATTTAAAATAATATGCTTTGCATTTCCGGGTGCAATACAGCTTCGGATATCACCGCTTGTTGTTGTGGTGTTTTGATATGTTGCTCCTCCATCGAAACTTATTTCAAGCGAAATAGTGTAACTGTTTTGCGAACCGCTAAGATCATAATAAATATCAACCATACCCGAACCATCGGTGCGTTGGGTAAAGCTAAGATTGTTTATTGATTCGCCCTGGGCAAAAAGCCCGATCGAAACAAAGAGCAGGATAGAAAAAATAATTATAGACTTCATGTTCAGTTAAAGTATAAGTTCGATTTACTACTACAATTCTAAATTTCAATTGCTAAAAGTATAAAATTCCCTGAATTACAGAAAATTTTGTGGTAGAATCGCAAATAAAATTGATGTAGGTCTTATTTTCGGTAGGTAAAAAGTCTTGTGCAAATTGCCCCATTAAATTCAGTTTCTAAATACAAGTCCCCATCTTCAGATATCATTTGGATAGCTTCTTTTAAATTATCATATAATTCATCTAAGGTTTCTCATTGTGAGTAAGCCACTTGAAAACCCGGAACATATCCAACATATAAATTTGTTTCGGAGCATTTCTCAATAACTGCGGTAAATGTTTTCATTATACTTCTCTTTATAATTTCAAATATTAAAATTGCAACAAAATTAATAAATGTTTAAGGCATATATTTATTCTTAAGCTTTTTGAACTTGTCGATGCACAAAACCTTCTCTTTCCCTTTTATACTGAAAAATAAAATTCCTTCGCCATTACATTTTTGCAAGGCTTTTTCGATGAATTCATCAGAATAAATATTATTTGCAGGGAATTTACTTTTTTCAGTTTTTTTTCTATTTGAATGATTGGGAATTTCCGTTCGTGAAGCTTTAACAATAATAGTGTCGCCTTTGCCGAAATCTGAAGTAAAAGAACTTTTTTCCTGTTTCCGGTAAACCTGAACATCTAATATTTCATTATCAATATAAAGACCTTTAATTTTTAGTTTGTCAGACGATTTATTAACGATTAATGTAAGGGAGTACCGTGTATTTATTCCTCCATCAGCTACTCCGGAATACCATTTCTGCGAATTGGCTTCGATAATTTCGATGGGTGGTTTCCAGCAAAAAAATGATAAAAATATCAGAATTATAGAAATGGTTTTCATTTTAATCAGGGTTTTTCTAATTTTCTAATCCGATAGCTATCTGATTCCAATTTTCACAATCCGCTGAGTGAAGTCGCTGTTTCCTACCCTGATATGCAATAAGTAAATTGCCGGATCGAGATAACTAATATCTATATCGAGGTTGAATGTTCCAT
>JAYENH010000750.1:0-1956 GCA_034721995.1 Bacteroidota bacterium | reverse complement strand
TTGAATAATTTGTTGTAATTTGTACATTTTTGTTAAATTTGGCAGATTGCATTTTAGAAAATGGTATTTTTATAAAATTTCATTTATTTTACAAATTATTATTTTTGATGATAGGAAATAACATAAATAGAAACCTAAAAATAAAGAATATGAAATCGAAGATTTTTACTTTACTCGTAACTGTTTTACTTTTCTCGGTAACTAATATCTGGGGGCAATATTCTGGTCCCGGGTCGAACTGGTATTTTGGAGATCAGGCAGGTGTAACCTGGTGTACCTTACAGGCAAATGGCGACCCGATGTACTTAATGGATGGACTGGTAGACACCAACGAAGGTGTTGCAACAATTTCTGATAACTCTTGTAACTTATTGTTTTATTCCGATGGGATAGTTATTTGGAATTCAATACACCAGGTGATGTCTAATACATTGTCTGGTTCACCCGGCGGATCACTTACCGGAGATCCTTCATCAACCCAATCAGCAGTAATTTGTCCAAAACCATTAGACCCGAATACTTATTATATTTTTACAGTAGATGCAAATATTGGCTCAGGCGGCCTTGCTTACTCAAAGGTAGACATGACAGCCAACGGTGGTTTGGGTGATGTCGATCTGGCTGAAAAAAACATTACATTATTTAACCCCTCGACCGAAAAAATTGCCGCAGTTAACCATCAAAACGGGTCAGATATTTGGGTTATTACCCACCAGTGGAACAATAACCAGTTTAATGCATATTCAGTTACAAGCACCGGAGTAGATATTGTGTCACCGGTTGTATCGAACGTAGGTGTAATTCATACAGGAACATCAGGAAACACACGTGGCTACATGAAAGCCTCACCAAATGGCGATATGGTTGCCCTCGGAATTGAGGGTATGAATATCTACGAATTATTTTCATTCAATCCCCTAACCGGACAGTTAAGCGATGCAATTACCTTAGATTATACTTCGAATGATGATTGCTATGGAGTAGAATTTTCGGTCGATCAACGCTTCCTATATGGTAGTGAGCGTTGGGGTTTAGATATTCATCAATGGGATGTATCCTTAACCACACCTGCTGCTATTATAGCATCGCACCAGATTGTGGCCACACTTAGTACTTCAAATGGTGGGGCATTACAATTGGCTCCCGATCAAATGATTTATTGTGCCCGTAACGGGACAGATTACCTGGGTCGTATTATGGAGCCAACACAGCCTGGTACTCTTTGTAATTACGTCGATCAGGCCATTTTACTTGGGCCAAATACTGGTAGTGCCCGCGACTCGAACGAAGGCTTGCCTACATTTATCGCAACATTCTTTAATCAGGCCGAATTTACTTTCGACACTTCGTGCGACCACGATACAGTTACTTTCTTTATTCCAAACCCTCAGGGATTGGACAACGCATACTGGAATTTCGATTGGCCTACTTCAAACCCGAATTATCATTATGTGGGAACCGAGGATACAGTTGAATTTATTTATTCTGCCGGTGGAATATATACTGTTGAACTAATTACCGAAAGGGACAATGACTTCGATACAGTTTTTGCCAATGTACCTTTTTCGCAAACACCGGTAGTTAACTTAGGCCCCGATGTTACTTTATGCGATGACGAAATCCTTACTTTCGATTTGTCATTTAATGATATTGGTGCCCTTGATGGTTCATGCGATTATTTCTGGGAAGCAAATCTTGGTACACAAACTTTTTACGATTCGCTACCAACTTATTTAATTGATAAACCTGGTATTTATACTTGTACTGTTTATGCCGATTCTATTTGTGGACAGGTTACCGACATTCTTCAGGTTGAATATAATAACATGTTAGCCAACTTAGGTGTAGATGTTACTGAAGGATTATGTGTAGGCGATATTCATATTCTTGATGCAACATACTCGAACACAACTTATGGCCCCTCCACATATTCATGGAACACAGGCTCAAACCAAC
>JAYENH010000749.1:0-1958 GCA_034721995.1 Bacteroidota bacterium | reverse complement strand
CCAATCGACAAATTCTTTTTTGCAGAAAACAGCTGCTGATCGAAAGACAATGAAACAGTATTGTAGCCCGGATCGGCAAAGCTTACCCACTGCGAACGAAAGTTGTTCACAAGGCGATAGTTGCCATTGAAATTCCCGGTATTAGCGGGGTTTGTCATAAGTGGGGCCGACATAAATTGGGAAAAATGGATGTCCTGTGCCCAATTGCTATTTAATCCTGATAAGAGAAAAAATATCAGGATAAAAAACTCTTTAAAGCGAATATATCTTTTGAATATCATTATAAGAAAAATTATTGAATTACCTGATTAAATTTATATAGCCCTGTTTTGCAAGTATCCTGTTCCCGACATACATCTCAACTTTTACAATATAAGTATAGGTGTCGGTGGCTTGCTTTTTACCCTTGTAGTTTCCATTCCAGCCTTCGGTAATATCCGTGGTTTCGAAGACCAAATCGCCCCAGCGGTTAAAAATTTTAAACTCGCTTATCTTTTTTATGCCCCAGCCTTCAACAATAAAAATATCGTTTACCCCATCGCCATTGGGAGTAAAAACTGTGGGCATCGACAGCGTTGCTTCCTGTCTTACATTTATTGTGTATTCCGATTCTTTGCTGAAACAATCGCCGGGATCGCTTACAGTTACATAATAAGTATTGGTTTCGAGGGTGAAGGCAACAGGGTTGGGGCAATTGTCGCAATTGAGGCTGCCATCGTGCGACCACAATAAATTATAATCGGGGTTGAAATTTGTATGCAGGTGCACTGTGTCGCCAATAATAATTGTTGTGTCCCAATAAATTTCGGGAGGGGCTACAATGTATTCAACCCAAACCGTTGCAGTTCCCGAACATCCATATCCATCGGTAAGCGAAAGTTGAAAACCGGTAGATTCTGTAATTGTTGCAACAGGATCGGAACTTGTGGGGACATCTAACAAATATGCCGGCGACCAGTTGTAATTGTTGGCGCCACCTTCGACACTTACACTTAACTGGACAGGATCGCCCTCGCAGCTATAAAACACGGGAAACTGGATTACTGCATCGTCGCGCACCTCTAAGGTTTCGGAGGTTTTATCACTGCATCCGCTTTCGCTGTCGGTAATATGTAAATTAACATTGTACTGGCCGGGCGAATAATAATAATGCTGTGGCTCGGTAATATTCGATTGCGATGAGCCGTCGCCAAAGTCCCAATGATTAAAATCGGAGTTTATCGACTGATCCTGAAAAGTAATATAATTGCCGTGGCACATTATAAAATCTTCCTCGTCGGTACTGCCAAATTTTGCGTGTACATTATGTAAGTAAATCTCTTCTGATATTTCCCTGACACAAGCCGAATCGGGCGGCCACATAGTTAAATTGATCGAAATTGAATTATCCGAAGGAGAAAATCCGAAGGGATAAGTGTGCCACAGATTTGCTCCGGTATAAGCTAAATAAGAATCATCATCGCCATATTGAAGCTCCCATCCTGCAATATCGAACAGCGAACTTACTATGAAATTAACAGGTTGATCCAAACAAAATGAATCGGTAGGCAGGATTAGGTTGAGGCCGGGATCGTAAATAGTAATTATTTTACTCGCAGCATCGCTACAGCCAAGCGGGTTGTACGTTGCAGATAGAATAACATTGTAAGTGCCACTTTGCGAATAAGTATGCACGGGGTTTTCATCGGTCGAAGAACTGCTATCGCCAAAAACCCAATAATATTCATTTGCAATTTCCGAAAGATTATTGAACTCAAGCTCATCGCCAACACATGCTTTTAAGGGAACTTCGAAAGAAGCTACGGGTAAAATAAGATCTATGTTTTGGCTAACCGAAGCTTCGCAATTTGGCGAAAACATGTTCAGGACAATTTCAAATTGCCCGTTTGGAGCCGGTGTGCTGTAAGTGTGTGTTACATTGTATGATGAATTGTTTGTATGGATATCGCCATCGCCAA
>JAYENH010000748.1:0-8780 GCA_034721995.1 Bacteroidota bacterium | reverse complement strand
CGAATAATTATTACCCTTGTCAACCCCTCCGACAATCCATACCGTTGGGGCCTGCATGCTTTCTAAGGCGTACCATGTAGAATTCACATTTGTAGCTTTTGAATCGTTAATAAACTGGATTCCATGCACTTTGAGGTGATATTCGAGACGATGTTCAACACCCTGGAAATCGGATAAACAGTCTCGTATCTTTTCCTTTCTTAATTGAAGTACATTACCTACAATAGCCGCAGCCATTGAATTATACACGTTATGCCTTCCTTGCAATGCTAAGTCTTGTAAAGTCATAGTATATAGTTTGTTGTTTTGTTTAATTATTATTGAATTATTATCGACATAAGCATTCGGGGCTTTTGGCAGATCGAATGCAAATGGAAAAAGTTTTGATTGAAATTCTCTGTTTGATACCTCGCGGTTTGTTATTTCATCATCCGAACAATAGATGAAAAGGTCGGCAGCAGTTTGGTTTTGTGTAATCCTGAATTTTGAATCGATATAATTCTGAATTTTATTATCGTAACGGTCGAGGTGGTCGGGTGTGATATTCATCATTATAGCAATATCTGCCTTGAAATCGTACATCCCGTCTAATTGAAAACTGCTGAGTTCGATAACATAATAATCGTGCTGTTCGAGGGCTACCTGCAAAGCAAAACTATTGCCCACATTTCCGGCAAGGCCGACATTTAGTCCGGCACTTTTAAGTATATGATGGATCATCAGGGTAGTGGTGGTTTTTCCGTTGCTTCCGGTAATGCATATATTTTTGGCCTTTGTGTAGCGGCCTGCAAATTCTATTTCAGAAATTACAGGAATATTTTTGGCTTTTAGTTTTTTAATTATTTCTGTATTATCGGGAATACCGGGGCTTTTTATTACCTCGTTGGCCGATAATATTTTATCGTGAGTATGTGTACCTTCTTCAAAAGGAATACTGTACTTCCGGAGCAACGCTCGATACTTTTCAGTAATTGTGCCCATATCAGAAACAAAAACATCGAATCCCTTTTTCATGGCCAAAACGGCCGACCCGCTCCCACTTTCTTTCGCACCCAGTATGACAATTCGTTTGTTCATTCAACTATCTTATTTTTAGGGTTACAATACTTAATATTGCCAGCATAATGGCCACAATCCAAAAGCGTGTAACAATTTTTGCTTCGGGATATCCTTTTTTCTGATAATGATGGTGAAGTGGTGCCATTCGGAAAACCCTGCGGCCTTCGCCATACTTTTTGCGTGTGTGCTTAAACCATGCAACCTGCACGACCACCGATAGGTTTTCGACCAGAAATATTCCGCATAATATCGGTATCAGCAATTCTTTATGGATGATAATTGCAAATACGGCAATAATACCACCGAGGGTAAGGCTGCCGGTATCGCCCATAAAAACCTGGGCAGGGTAGGAGTTGTACCATAAAAAACCAACCGTTGCCCCTATAAATGCAGAAATAAAAACCACCAATTCGCCGGTATGTGGAATGTACATTATGTTCAGGTAATCGGCCCAGATAAGGTTGCCCGACACATAAGCCAAAACACCAAGTGTAATACCGGTAATTGCCGATGTTCCCGTTGCAAGGCCATCGAGGCCGTCGGTTAGATTGGCACCATTCGATACTGCGGTAATTATAAAAATAGCAATTAGCACAAAAACAACCCAGCCCCAGGCCTTGCTTTTTTCGCCAAGAAAAGAAACCAGATTGGCATAATCGAATTCGTTATTCTTTAAAAAGGGTATAGTGGTTTTTGTCGATTTAATATCTTCACTCCAAATATTCATTGCCCTTACTTCCTGATATTCTATATTTTCGATTTGGGCATATTCTTCAACAGGCTTTTTCTCACGGATTGTTGCACCATCGTTCAGTAAAAGGCTTAAACCTACTATCAGCCCGAGGATTACCTGGCCAATAAGTTTTGTGCGCCCGCGCAGGCCTTCTTTATTTTTTTTGAAGACTTTAATGTAGTCGTCCAAAAAGCCGATTATTCCAAGCCATAAGGTTGAAAAAATCATTAGGAGAACATAAAAATTATCGAGCTTAACGAATAGCAGCACAGGTACTAAAATAGAACCTATAATTATAAGGCCTCCCATTGTAGGGGTTCCTTTTTTTTGCATTTGCCCTTCGAGGTCGAGGTTTCGGATGGTTTCGCCAATTTGCTTTTTTTGCAGATATTGGATTATCCGTTTCCCTATAAGCATGGATACCAAAAGCGAAGTAATAAGTGCCATCGACGAACGAAAAGAAATATATTGAAACATCCCCGCTCCCGGAAAATCCAATCCATTCAAATAATCAAACAAATAATAGAGCATCGTGTAATAGTTTTAATTTGGATTGATAATCTGTAAAAATATCTCTTTAATAATCTCTTTATCATCGAAATGGCAACGCACTCCATTTATCTCCTGATAAGTTTCGTGCCCTTTGCCGGCAATTAGTACGATATCTCCGCTTGTTGCTAACAGGCATGCAGTTTTTATGGCTTCACTACGGTTGCTAATACTGATTACCTTGCTTAGGTTTTTTTCTGAAACACCTTCTTTTATTTCGTTGATAATTTGCTCCGGCTCTTCGTTGCGCGGATTATCCGACGTAAAAATCACCCTGTCGGAAAGCTCGGAAACAATTTTGCCCATAAGCGGTCTTTTGCTTTTATCGCGGTTTCCACCTGCCCCCACCACAGTAATAATTTTGTTGTTTGCAAGCCTGATTTGCCAGATAGTTTCCAGCACATTTTTCAGGGCATCGGGAGTGTGGGCATAATCTACAATGGCCAATATGCCTGAGTTAGAACGTAGCGATTCGAATCTGCCGTTTACCGGTTTCAGGTGGCTTATTATTTTAAGAGCCTCGTGTTTATCAATGCCAAGTTCCAAAGATGTTGCATAAACTGCGAGCAGGTTATACGCATTAAAACGGCCAATAAAATGAGTCCATACTTCGGTGTTTTGTATGTGCAACAACATGCCGTCGAAATGTTGTTCGAGCAACTTGCATTTGTAATCGGCCATGCTTTTTAGGGCATAGAATTTCTTTTGGGCATTGCAATTCTGAAGCATCACTTTGCCATTTTTGTCATCGGCGTTTGTAATAGCAAATGCAGTTTTAGGCAAATCATCAAAAAACTTCTTTTTCACATTCAAATAATCCCTGAAAGTTTTGTGATAATCCAGGTGGTCGTGGGTAAGGTTTGTAAATATACCGCCTGTAAAATTCAATCCCTCAGTCCTGTTTTGATGTATGGCATGTGAGCTTACTTCCATGAAACAGAATTCGCAATTGGCCTCAACCATATCGCCTAACAGCTTGTTTATTTGTATCGAATCGGGGGTTGTGTGACTGGACACAAGTTTGCGTTCGCCAATAAAATTTTCTACCGTTGATAGCAATCCGGCATTGTAACCTAACTTTAGAAACAGGCGATAGAGCAGGGTCGCAATAGTAGTTTTGCCATTTGTGCCTGTTATTCCAATAAGTTTAATTTTTTCTGAAGGATTATCATAAAATTCCGAAGCAATTCGGGCAAGGGCTTTTGATGAATCATCAACCAAAACATAACAGACATTATTGGCAAGTGATTTTGGTAACGATTCGCAAATTATTACAGTGGCACCATTTTCTATTGTTTTTGCAATATAATTATGGCCATCAACCTGTGTGCCTTTTACGGCAACAAATAAACTTCCCTGTACAATTTTTCGAGAATCGAAATCGACTTGACTTATTTCGATATTGCAATCGCCATAAACCGAAATATGTTTCGTGCGTTTTAATATGTCTTTTAGTTTTTTCACTAATTTGTTATTCATTTATAGCAATACCATTAGCCATTATATTACGCCCTTTCAGGGCTATCCACCGCTACTATCTATCTCACAGGGTTACACCCTGTGCTATTAAATTGCACCCTTTCAGGGCTTTCCATCTCCAAACTTAATTCTCACATTACTCATATCTCAATTGTAAATCATCAATTGTAAATCATCAATCGTAAATCATCAAGCAAACTATTTTTTAAGTACTATCTTCACCTGCTCTCCTCTAAGAATCTTTCTGTTTGGCTTTGGATATTGATTTATAACACGTCCATAGTTTCCTTCAATTATTACTTTTAATCTTTTGTTTTCAAGAATGAAAAGGGCATCCTTCAATCCCATGCCTTTTACTTTTGGCATATAATTGTTATCGGCAATTAGTCTGTCTTTTAAAATGATTATCGAATCATTTAAGTTTTTTGTCGATACCCAATCCGAAGTAATATTATCGTCGTTTACCGGAATATCAAATTCATCAAATAAATACATTGCTTCGGCAGCACTACCTTCAAGAGAAATTGGCAAGGAGTTTTTATTGTCATCCATATTTTCTTCGTTAGCTGCAAAACTGCGGGCATATACTTTGTCGGCAACTTCTTTAAATACTTCGCCGGCCACAGTATTCCCGTAGTAATTTGCACCCTTTGGCGAATTGATAACAACAATGCAGGAATATCGCGGATTGTCGGCCGGAAAGTAGCCTACAAATGAAGCCTGGTAATCGCGTTTTCCATCTTTTTCGCCATAGCCCCGGTCTTCGTCGGCAATTTGCGATGTGCCGGTTTTTCCTGCTATTTTATAGCTGTCCGATTTAATATTGTACGCAGTACCCCTTAATCCCGAATAAACCTTTTTTCCGGTTTCATCAGTCCTGTAACCATTGTCGACCACACTTTCTAACATTATTTTTGCTTTTTTTAATGTCGATCGCGAACAAATTGAGTTGTCGATAACATCGGTCGAAAATCGTTTTTTAACTTTTCCGTTTTTCAACAAAGCCTTTAGAAACCTGGGGCGTACCATTTTTCCGTTATTGGCAATGGCATTATAAAAAGTAAGGATTTGCATGGCAGTGAATTTTATTTCGTAGCCGTAGGCAATCATTCCCAAAGACCCTGCCCACCATAAACTATCGTCCGTATATTTTATAATTGGGGGAGGCCCGCCGGGAATTTCAATCTTCATGGATTTATTTATATTAAATGTATAAAGCCTGTCGATAAACTCTTCCGGTTTGTTTTCGTAATACTTTATTATCAACTTAACAACACCAATATTCGACGAAACCTTAAATACCTCTTTAACCGAGATAATACCATACCCTCCCTTTTTAGTATCCTTGATAGTCATTCCATTATAATGGAATATGCCATTCCCTGTGTCTATGGTATCATCAAGTTCTATATATCCATCTTCAATTGCAGCCATCAACGAAGCCAGTTTCATTGTTGAACCCGGCTCGGTGCGTTCGCCAACAGCATAATTGTAATCCTCTTCGTAGCCATTAATATCTTCCGATAAATTGGCAATAGCAAGTACTTCGCCGGTTTCAACCTCCATTAATACTACCGATCCATGATGGGCATTTGTCTCTATTAGTTTTTTTAGCAGGGCGTTGTGTGTAATATCCTGAAAATCTATATTGATTGTGGTTTGCACATCGAAGCCATCTTCTGCTTTTGCCGATGCGTTTTTATCAACGGGCATCCAGTTTCCGCCCCCGATTTTTTGCATTAGGCATTTTCCTGGTTTTCCTGCTAAATATTCGTTAAAAGCTTTCTCGAAACCATTATGCCCACCACCATCTTTTTTCAATGCCCCAATTGTACGTTTTGCAAGTTCGCCATAAGGTTTTACCCTTTCACTGTGCATAATACAATACAATCCGGTTTTAAATCTTCCATTGTCTAAAATTGGCAGCTTTTTAAGCTCGTCATATTCACGAAAAATAAAATGCTTTCGAAATATATATTGATCACCATTTTTATAGCATTTATACAGATCAGACAATACTTTCTCCGGTGGTTCTTGTTTAAATTTTGCAATCCCCCAGCTCATCGTATCAAGGTTTAGGATTGTTGAATCATCATTCGATTCAAATATCTTTTTCCATCCCGGGGTATTCTCTGTGTCTATAATAACTTTGTACCAGGGAACCGAAGTTGCAAGTAGGTTTCCATGTATCGACAAAATATTTCCACGTTTGGCAGGGGTTTCTTTTAATTTGATAGGATTTTCTTTGATATCCTCCCATTTCTTGCGTTGAAAAACCATCAGGTTGAAAGTTTGGGCAATAATACCAATGCTAAACGCCAGGGAAAGGATGTATATTAAAACAACCCTTCGTGTTCTTAGTTTTCTTATGTTTTTTACCGGTTTAGTCATCAATGTAGAGTTTTTTTGGCGGGATAAGTGATGGCTTGATTTCAATACCCTTTATTTTTAATAGCTTGAGAATGTTAGATTGGTTTTGCTTGAGGACTAAATTTGACGAAACAGAAACAGCTTCGTAGTGTGTGTCATAAAGTGTCTTTTCTGCCCTTTTCGTTTCCTTTATCAGGTTTTCGGCATGATAGCGGTTTCCGATATAGATAATTCCGAGCATCCCTAAAAAGAAAATATAGCTTAAATGTTGGATAAGCCCGCTTTTATTTAAAATGCTTCCATCAAGTATGTCCATTACAAGTCCTTTGGTTGAACGTTTCGATTGTTCATTTCCAAAATCAATCTTGTTTTCTTTGTTTTCTGCCATTTCTTATATTTTTTCTGCTATTCGTAACTTTGCACTTCTTGCACGTTTGTTTTTCTCAATTTCATTTTCATCAGGTACAATTACTTTTTTGCTGATAATTTTAAAAGGGCAGTTTGAGTTGCCATAAATGTCCTTTTCGATGATTGACCCGAAAGTGCCGGTTTTCATGAAATTCTTTACAAGCTTGTCTTCCAGCGAATGATAGCTTATAACTACCAACCTTCCTCCCGGTTTTAAGGCAAGGCTTGTTTGCATTAAGAATTCTTTCAGGGCATCAATTTCCTGGTTTACCTCGATGCGTAAAGCCTGAAATACTTTTGCGAGGTACTTGTTTTCATTTTTATGGGGAATGCAATTTTTTATACTGTTGATAAACTCGTTACTGGTTTTTATGTCAGTTATTTGGCGACTTGTAATAATTTGATTGCTGAGTTTGCCGGCATTGGAAATATCGCCATATTCCCTGAAAACTTTTGCAAGTTTCCCATGGGGATAAGAATTTATTATACTTGCTGCGGTTTGTCCTGATTTGTTGTTCATCCGCATATCCAGTGGGCTATCGAACCGAAACGAAAATCCGCGCGATGCACTGTCGAAATGATGAAAGCTTACGCCGAGATCGGCAATTATGCCATCTATTTTATCAAATCCGAAATACTTTAAAAAATTTAGCAGATACCTGAAATTATGGTTGGCGAAGAAAAAACGCTCGCTGTCGATCAGGTTTTTTAATGCGTCGGCATCCTGGTCGAAGCCAATTAATTTTCCATTGCCGAGGAGTTTAAATATTGAAGCAGAATGGCCACCACCACCATAAGTAACATCGGCATAATCACCATTGGGCTTGATAGATAGCCCATCGATGCTTTGCGCAAGCAATGCAGGTATGTGGTAAGCAGTCATATTTTAATTGTCAATATTCCTATTTTAATTTTTCGTCCATATCGTTCGAGAAATCTTCTGAGCTATAATCAATTAGCTCGTATGCCGATTTGTCCCATATCTCGATATAATTACCGAGGCCTTCCAGAACAACATTTTTTTCGATATTTGCCATTTCCAGGAATCGTTTGGGGATCAGCATCCTTCCATTTTCCAAAGAAAACCCAATTTTAAGGACATTTTTCCCCATCCTTCTTAATAAAGACCTGTCTTTCTTGTTGGTAATGCTACTTGCTTCAGCAATTTTTTTGATAAGACTGTCCCATTCTGATTCGGGATAAAGAAAGAGGCATGGCTCATGAAAATCTTTTCTGACAACAAATATCTTCTCACCGGCTTTCGTCATTTCATTTTTGAAAGCCGCAGGAAGAACTATACGCTCTTTATTATCAACCTTTCCCGGAAAATCTCCTGCAAATGAGTACATCTTTATTGTTGTCAATTAAGTGAACGTAAAATTAGACATAAAATCTCAGTTTGACAATTTTTGACAGATTATGACACTGCTAAATTAGTAATATTTTTGATATAATGTTTATAACATATCTATATTTGTTGAAAAGATGTTTATAAAAATAAGTCAGAAAACATAAACTACACAATATCAATTATATAAACTATCATGAAAATATATATGAATTGTTAAGAAAAAGGACGATGTTGAAATAGGAAAATATTGTTTTGCCAAAATAATTAAATATTTAGAATTGAAGATATTGATGTTGTGTATTTTAATAAAGGTGTCAAAAGATGTCATTATGAGAGGGCAGTATTGTGCCTATGTAATGCCTTATTATATCGAATCTACGTTTTCGGCTTATTTTTGCAACAACTTTCGATTTGGCAGTAATCTTAACATAAGCTTTAAAATCAACACGTGCATGAAACCCCTGTGGGCGTTGTGTTTTTTGTGCTACTTTAATAAAATGCCTTTCGGGGCTGAGGTTAAAAATGGTAAATTTCGATACTTGTGCAGGATAGTTTTTCCCATCAATTTAGACTGAAAAAAAAGGATTATTCCAAAGGCGAAGTTCTAATTTTGATTTTCCGAGGCCTGAATATGTCGATAAACCTAATGCAAATACCAGGCTCATAACGGTTGGGCTATGTTGCCGTGCCGCATTTGATAATACATATTTTTCTGCCTGCAAATATAGTAAGTTAAGAAGTAGAATATTCATGTTTACAACTAATTGCGGTATGCACTATGAGCCTTTGTTATGCGCTTTTTTAACTCATTATCAAGTCTTTTTTTCTGAG
>JAYENH010000747.1:0-1970 GCA_034721995.1 Bacteroidota bacterium | reverse complement strand
CAGGATTATAGGGTTAATAGGTTCGGAATTAATAGGTTTACAGTTTAAAGTTTTGTTTGTCTAAGCAACTTACTATCCATTCCTCTATTACTCCAATTCTAATTTAATCAAGAATACCTATTGCAGGTGAATTTTATTATTCCGTAATTTGAGTAATGGTTTACTTAAATACGTATATAAATAATGAAAAGAGAGATAGTAAAGATAGACAGAGAGTTATGCGATGGTTGTGGAGATTGTATTCCCAATTGTCACGAGGGGGCTTTGCAAATGATCGATGGAAAAGCAACGCTTGTGAGCGAATTGATGTGTGATGGCCTGGGTGCATGTCTGGGCCATTGTCCGCAGGGAGCAATTACGATAGAGGAAAGAGAAGCAGTTCCTTATGATGAAATAGCAGTAATTAAAGAAATTATACCTCATGGAAAAAATACAATGATTGCCCATCTTAGTCATTTGAAAGATCACAATCAAACAAAATTTTTAAAGCAGGCGGTTGGCTATTTACATGAAATTAAAGATGAACTTCCGTTCGATTTGCAAAAGGTAACAAGTAAAGTGCACAATAAAAAATCATTCACATTGGACAATAAACAACAAGTTAGTCAACCAGGTTTTGCATTAAATATGAAACAGGAACATCATGGGGGAACTTGTCCCGGATCAAGGGAAATATCATTCTCAAATGAAAAGGAGCCGACAAAAGAGCCACAGGTTTCAGGAAAATCGGAACTTCGCCAATGGCCGGTACAAATGCACCTGATTAATCCGATGGCCGAATATTTTCAAAACTCAGATTTACTTCTTGCAGCCGATTGTGTTGCTTTTTCGATGGGCGATTTTCACCAAACCTGGTTGAAAGGAAAAAGCCTGGTAATACTGTGCCCAAAGCTCGATTCGAATACCGAAGTATATGTTCAGAAATTAACAAGCCTTATAAGCGATGCAAAGATTAATACCATTACTGTATTAAAAATGCAGGTTCCTTGTTGCGGTGGTATCCTTCAGATGGCTCAATCTGCTTTGCAACAAGCAACACGAAAAGTGCCCATAAAATGTATAACCATTGGTATACAGGGAGAAATTTTATCGGAAGAATGGGTTTAGTAAATGATTATTGATTATTGATTATTGATTATAGAGTGCTTTTTAAAAATATATTTGAACAGTATAATGTTATCCTCTAAAATCATCGAAGGTAATTATCTCTATTACTTCACCACAATAATCTTCTTTACCCAAACATTATTATTGCCAATTGCACGAATAAAATAATTACCCGATACGGATATATTCCGTATTTTTGTTAAAAGATTTAATTATGGGAGCATTAAAACAAGAAAAGGCAAGATTTGACACAAGATTACCAAAAGAACAAAAGCAACTTTTTGAAAGAGCTGCTATGTTGGGTGGATATAGAAACTTAACTGATTTTGTTATTATTACAGTTCAGGATAAAGCTAAAGAGATTCTTAAGGAAAGCGAAAGAGTTATTGCTTCTGAAAGGGATAGGGATATTTTCTTTAATTCTTTAACAAATCCACCTAAACCTAATAATGATTTGCTTTCTGCAAAAGATGAGTATAATAAAATGATTTCTAAATGAATTATTTAACTATACCGCTTGACTCAAAGCATGAATTGATTCCTGAATCGTTTAGGAAAAAACTACCTCAATCGTATTTATCTATTCCAACGATTTTGCTTGGCCATTTAGCAATTGATAAGAAGTATCAGGCACAAGGCATAGGAAAAGCATTATTAATCGATGCTTTAAAAAGATGTTTTGACATTTCTAATTCTATCGGAGCTTTTACAGTTATAGTTAATCCATTGGATAATCAAGCTGAACTGTTTTATAAGAAGTATGCATTTGTAAAATTGCCTGACAGTGGAAAAATGTTTTTACCAATGAAAACAATTAAGGAATTATTAATATAAAGCACTGTTTCCGATACGCAATTAAAGAC
>JAYENH010000746.1:0-8849 GCA_034721995.1 Bacteroidota bacterium | reverse complement strand
TTTCGATAAATCCTTTCGAGCTTCTTTTTAATACTGCAAACCCCGAAAATGAAAAAAAAGCAAAGTTTAAAATTCATTATAAAGTATTTAATAGTTTCGAGCAGCATGATTATATTGATAGTGCTACAGTTGAGTTTAGCTTCGATGCAACACAAATCGAAAATGATTTTTCAACAAGCATTTCTATGAAGATGCCATCGGGGGGCTACTATAGCATAGAAATTACAAGTACCGATATTCATAAAAACAGCCAACACTTTAGTTATATTTTGGCTGATAAACGAAACAAAATCTGTGGACAAAATTTTATTATCAGAAATAAAGAAGGCAAAACAATAATGTCAAATTCCATAAATAAAAACACGGGGTTTGTAATTGAAAATAAAAGGGCAGGAAAAAACAAGTACTATGTATCGTATTTTAAAAACTCTGATGATTCGCCCATGCCTCCGTTTTCCATTGCAAAAAATCGCGAAAAGAACAGAGTACCCGATAGTTTGTGGGTATGGGAACCGGCAGATGAAGGATTGTTTTTTCTTGAGGAAGAAGGCATTTACCAAATTAAAACCGACTCGCTTGCAACAAAAGGTATTAGCCTTTTTAATTTTGGCGAGTTCTATCCTAAAACTCGTACGCCGATAAGTTTGTTAGAACCTTTACGTTACCTGCTATCGGCCAGAGAATATCTCAAGCTAAACAGTTTTGTAAATACAAAAACAGCCATCGACAGTTTTTGGCTCTCATCATCAGGAAACATTAATCGCTCGAAAGAATTAATAAGGGTATATTACAGCCGTGTTCATTTTGCCAATAAGTATTTCACTTCGTATACCGAAGGGTGGCGAACAGACAGAGGCATGATTTACACCATTTTCGGGTCACCACAAACTATATATAAATCAGACGATGTAGAACGGTGGATTTATGGCGAAACCCGAAACCTAAGCTCAATGGATTTTTATTTTGAACGAACAAAAAACCATTTTAGTAATAAACATTTTGTCCTAAACCGACAAGAAGTTTACAAAAGCAGTTGGTACCAAGCTGTTGACACTTGGCGAAATGGCCGTGTGTATTCTGTATTAAATTAAAAAACTAATAATTGAAAGCAAAAATTGATTTTGTCTTTGGCATTCGTTCAGTAATCGAGGCCATACATTCAGAAAAAGAGATTGAGAAAGTATTACTAAAAAAAGGACTTGGAGGAGAACTCTTTAAGGAGCTATTCAACATAATACGTGAATTCGAAATTCCTTTCCAGTTTGTACCTATCGAAAAAATCGACAGGATAAGCAAAAAAAATCATCAAGGGGTAATTGCATTTATATCTCCTGTTGTTTATGATAATATTGAAAACCTACTTCCGGGTATTTTTGAACAAGGAAAAATCCCTTTTCTTTTGATATTAGATAAAGTTTCGGACGTGAGGAATTTTGGTGGCATTAGCCGTTCTGCAGAATGTGCCGGAGTAGATGCCATTATAATTCCATCAAGAGGTTCGGCACAAATAAATGCCGATGCGGTTAAAACTTCGGCTGGAGCCTTGCATAGAATTCCGGTTTGCAGGTCGATGAATTTGAAACAGACTATTCAATTTTTAAAAGATAGCGGTCTCCAAATATTCGGTGCCAGCGAAAAGGTTGATAATTTATATTTTAATGCTGATTATAAATCTCCGTTGGCACTAATTATGGGAGCTGAGGATGAAGGCATATCGCCTGAATATTTAAAAATGTGCGATCAGCAATTCAGTATCCCACTTCAGGGGAAAATAGCTTCCTTAAATGTTTCGTCAGCAACGGCGGTAATACTTTTTGAAGCGGTTAGGCAACGGACAAATATGAATTATTAGTAACTTTCCAATTTCTCAGAAACAAGCATTATCCTCAAAATATTTCGCAGACTCAAGTATTCCTACAAACCCAATAGATCGTTCTATTTCGCTTTGATATTATTATAGTATAAGGATTTAGTTTTTGCATTATAAGATTTATGATATTCGTCGCTTCATTTCGGAATAATCTGGACTATGGATTTATGAAAAGAAGTTTATCCATTGCTAAAGAAGCTTCCCGCAAATACACAGATAAACGCAGAAAACCCCGCAGCGAAAATTTGTATAATCTGCGGGAATTAAAAAACCCCGAAGCCTAAACTCCGGGGTATTCATGTTTACGTTAATTTTTCATTGAGGCCATACTGCAAGTATGGTTAGTTAGTAAGCCGCAAAATACTAAAATGAATTTATTATTGCAAAAAAATCTTCGGCTTGCAGCGAAGCTCCTCCAATCAGGCCTCCATCCACATCCGGGTTGGCAAATAATTCTTTGGCGTTTGATGGTTTACAACTTCCACCATATAATATAGAAATACTTTCGGCCATTTCGTTTCCGAACTTTCCGGCAATAGTTTTTCTGATAAAGTTATGCATTTCCTGTGCTTGTTCAGGCGAGGCTGTTACACCGGTTCCAATAGCCCAAATTGGTTCGTAAGCAATTACAATTTTCCCAAATAAGTTAACCGGCAAATCAAACAATGCTTCTTCTAATTGACTTTTCACCAAATCAAAATGTTTTCCAGCTTTGCGATCGCTTAACTGTTCTCCGATACAAAAAATTGGAGTAAGTGAATTTTCTAAAACACGTGTTACTTTTTGTTTTAAAACCTGATTGTCCTCACCATAATACTGGCGGCGTTCGCTGTGGCCGACTATTACATAATCTGCCCCTGTAGATTTTATCATTTTTACTGACACCTCGCCGGTAAAAGCCCCCTTTGGATTGGCAGCGCAGTTTTGTGCGGCAACCGAAACTGCATCTTTATCAATAATCCTGCTTATATCGGCAAGGTGAATAAATGGTGGCGACAGAATTACAGTAACATCACAGTCTTCTTGTTTCCTTACAAGCTTGTTAATTTCTGTTGCTAACTCAATTCCTCTGTTCAATGAATTGTTCATTTTCCAGTTTCCGGCTACTATTTTTTTTCTCATGTCATAATTTTATTTAGTTATTATATTTATAAGGATTCAAATATTGCATTGTTTTTTTAATAATTTATTAAATGTCAGATTCTATAAAATCGTCAATTATGCGACGCTCCTTTTTTGTGGGTCTGCCCAAACCTTTTTCGCGGTAAAAAAAGCCAGATAATTTGTTTTGTTCCAGTTTTTGCAAGTCTTCTTTCGAAGTGATATTTTCGGCATATTCGGCTACCAACTTTGCCGATACCCTGTTATGCAATGGCAGCAATACTTTATATGTATAAACAACTGGTGGCTTTTTAATATTGATAATATCTCCGGCTTTTACGGTACGTGATGGTTTTGTCTCAATTCCATCAATACTTACACGTCCTTTTTTACAGGCATCGGCAGCCTGACTTCGCGTTTTAAAAATCCTAACTGCCCAGAGGTATTTATCTATCCTGACTTCGCTGTTATTCACAATATCATTAAATAGCTGAATTATAATTTGTTGATTTGTTGATTGAGCTTTGAACCCGAAACCTATTCGCTAATTTCGAGTTTGAATCCTGCCCCATGTACATTAATAATTGCAACATTTTTGTCAGATTTCAGGTATTTTCTAAGTTTGGTAATATAAACATCCATACTACGGCCCATAAAATAATCGTCTTTGCCCCAAACATGTTTTAACACAATTTCGCGCCTTAGCAGTTTATTTTTATAAAGGCAAAGAAGCTTTAAAACTTCCGACTCTTTTTTGGTTAGGTTTCGTACATCTTCACCAATTGTAAGAAGCTGGTCGCTGTAATTGAAAGTGAATTCGCCAATTTCAAAAAACACTTCATCATCAACAATGGTTTTCTGAAATTTACATCTTCTTAATATAGCTTCGATCCTAAGACTTAACTCTTTTGAACTAAAAGGTTTTGTAATATAATCGTCGGCACCAAGTTTGAAACCTTTTATTTTGTCGTCCTTCATTTGTCTTGCAGTAAGGAAAATAATGGGTATTTCTTTATTTATGGTGCGAATATCTTCTGCCAGGCTGAAACCATCTTTAAGGGGCATCATAATATCAAGAATGCACAAATCGAAATTCCCCTGTCTGAATGTTTTAAATCCATCAATCCCGTTCTTTTGTAAGTCTATAGAATATCCTATCATTTCGAGGTAATCCTTCAGGATAAACCCCAAATTTTCATCGTCTTCGACAAGTAATATGTTTGCAAGGGAATTTTTCATCCAATATTAAAGTTTAAATCAACTATTTAATTGGTAAATATACAAAAAATTTGCTGCCTTTGTTCAATTCACTTTTTACATTTATTTGGCCTCCATGTAATTCAACCATACTTTTCACATAGTACAAGCCTATTCCAAAGCCTTTTACATCGTGAATATTACCTGTTGGCATACGATAAAACTTATCAAAAATGTAATTTTGAGTTTCAGCATTCATGCCAATACCATTATCCTCAACAGTAAATAAAATACTATCGTTCTTGTTTTGAGTTGAAATTGTGATTTCCGGTTTGTCGAATGAATACTTATAAGCATTGTCGATTAGGTTCGATATAATATTTTGCATGTGTAATACATCTACTTTTGCGAAATGGGTTTCGGCTTCGAGCTTAAGACATAGGGAAACCTGTTTTTTGCATTGCTCAAGGCAAAGGTTTTTTGTTGTATCCTTTATTAATTGGTGCAAATCTATTTCCATAAGATTCAGTCTTAAATCTCCTTTATCCATTACGGCCATCTGGAGTACCCGCTCAACCTGGTTGCGCAATCGTTGAGTTTCTTCATAAATTATTGTTGAATATTTTTCAACTCTTTCGCTTGTTCTTGTTTCCGAATTCATCAGTACTTCGCTTGCCATAGATATGGTTGAAATTGGGGTTTTTAGCTCATGGGTCATGTTATTAATAAAATCATTCTTTATTTCTGAAAGCTTTTTTTGCTTGATAATAGCACCTATGGTGTACGAAAAACTGATTATAACAATCAGCAAAAATATAATTGAAAATATCAACCATATAGATATGTCTAATATAACGAATTTTCGCTTTTCTGGAAAATCAACAAGCAGGTTAAAACATTCATCCTCCCATATACACGACAAGCAAGCCTTATGCAGGTTTACCGAAAACTCATCGCTTAGAATTTTATTATTGCCGGAAATGCCCGAATTAGTTTTAGAACAGGGAACAATTTTAAAAATAAAATTTGTATTCACACACTGATAATCGAATTGATTTGTCAAAAGCGAATCCAATAAATCATGGTTTAAAAGTTCGTTTACAGTATGTAGTTTACTTATGCAACTAATAGTATCGGATTTTTCGTTCCTGTGCTTTTGATTTATTTTCTCAATTTGAGTCAGCACCTCTTCAAGGGCTAAAGTAACACGATGATCGAAATGCTTTTCTGACAGGTTGATTGCATTTTTTATCCAAAATAATTGGGTGCCGATAAGCCCAAGCAACGAAATTGAAGTAAAAATAATAATTAGCTTGATTGAATTTTTTTTCATTTTAATAATTGGCATTAGCTGCTCCTAAGTACTTCGGGAATCAGATTTGCAAATTTACATCTTGATTTTATTAAAATACCGGACATTAACAATTGTTTAACATAAACAGCAGATGTTTAACTGTTTATACGACAATTTAATTATGATTTTAAAAAGTGTTTCTACTGCTTTTTTTAATCCACAGAAATTGCTAAATTGTCGCAAAACTTTTTTAATGTTGAAACAGTACGCAGCAAATATAGTTTTAATTCGATAAGTTGTAAATACTGTGGCGTTTCAACCAAATAAATGATATTGGCTTATGGACAAAAAAGTTATCAAAACAATCGTAATTTTCATTCTTGTTACAGTTTTATTTCCTTTTTATGGGTTCACTCAAGATCCTGTTTCGTATAATACCGACGATCGGCAAAACTTTGATCAGGTTATTGATATCGATCAATTCAATCCATCGTTAATGCAGTATCTTATATTATCTGAAATAAATAAGGTAAGACACAAACAAAATGCAGAAGACCTTAGTGCCGAAAGAATATTGACACAGGCTGCAAAAGAACAATCGGAAGAAATGGCAGATGATGAAGTCAGTAAAATCCACGATCCTGATGCAACCCCCGATCTTGTAATTGATTATGGTGGCACATCACACGCCACAGAATTGGCAATAAGAATGTCGGTGAGAAAAGGACGGGAATACTATCAGTATAGCGAACTGGCCCAACAAACAATAGAACGCTGGACAACAAGTGGTAAATATTCACAAAAGTTATTTAATCCTGCTTTCCAATTTGCAGGAGTTGGTATTTCGCTTGGGGAGTATGGCAAAAAAGTGTATATCTCAGTTATTTTCGGCAGTTATTTTACATTTAACCCTGGTGCAGAACTTCTTGATGAATTTGAAATACCAATAACTACAAAATCGTATGGACTTGATGGATACGATTATAGGTTGTGCAGAAAGCTTGATCGATATAAGCTTAATAAACTTCAGAATGGATTATCGGTAAAAGAAGGATACATATATTTTAGTACTAATGATCTGAGGGAGTTTAAAAGAATTATTAAGCGAGACAGCAAAGACGGTTTAGCAGTAGACATTATCTCTCGCAGCCAGTATCCTTGTGATGGGACTAATATTGTTGATTTTGAATTACCAAACCGGGGAATACTCACAAAACCATTGTATGCAAATAAATTATACGATTACAACCTATACGAAGAGCCTGATTCGAAAATAAAACTAAAAGTTGAATTGGCTGAATTACCCGAAGAAATACAAAAAGATTATGAATTAAATCTGGTATTAATAAAGGACAAAAGCTTTTGTATAGCACTACCTCGCGATTTTCTTACTGATGGCGGATGGAAACCTTATAAAGATGTTAGTATGCTCGCCGATACTGTTACAATAAACTCAAAGATTGATTTCATTCCAAAAGCAGCTGAAGATGAATTTATAATCCGTATACCTTGCACTAAAGATAAAAGCCATTTTACTTTTGAGGACGTAAAACCTTATGTTAATGAAATTAATGCCCCTCCTTATGTAATTTCCGAAGTAGACATAGCTGTTTATTCTTCGATCGAGGCTTCGGGTAAACGAAATAAGATCGAATACCATAAAAGGGCAAAAGGAATTATCAATGCAATTAAGGAAACTCAGGAAGAAGAAATAATTTCAGATATTATTACAGGGAATAGCTGGAGCTTGTTTCGTAACGATGTTATAGGCACACAGTATGAATCGCTTGCTTTTATGGGATTAAATGATGCATTAAAGTATATAAGGCAAAACGATATGTACGACGAACTTGAACCAATCTTTAAAAAGCACCGTTTTGCCTCTGTTCGGTTAAGAGCAGTTTACGATTTAAGAGGCGAAAAGGAACAGGAATACGTACTTTTTCTTTTTAATAAAGCAATTGAAAAAGAAGAACTTCCATTAGCGTTGTCTATACAAAAATTCATTTTTAAAATGGTGTTCAGTAAAAAATACGATAAAAATGCAATTATAGAACAACGCATTCCATTAGAATCGAAATTTGCCGGTTTGTTAATGAACAAGGTATGGCTACAATTACAAATGGGTATTCTTGATGATGACATTTTTTACAAGTCGGTGAAAGAAATTAGCAAACTTGACCCTGCTAATCCATACATAAAATTTAATTTGCTTGCCTGCGAAGTAAAGTTGAAAGCTGTTGGAGACGACTACCAAATTTATAAAAGACAAAGTAATATCGATAAATTATACAACTCAACTATCAGTAAGGAAACAATTGATGCACTAAATCTCGAATATCAGTTTAAAATAATAGCTGCCCTTGATACATTAGATAAAGCACCGGATAAATTATTCGAGAGCTTAGACAAAATTAAAAACCTTGTAAATCTTAAGGTTTCATCATGGACAAATTCGCTGCAATTGGCATATTTATTTATTAACCATGGGGAATATAATTTTGCATCACGCTTATTGGAAATATTTGTTGAGGATACAAAAGTTGACGAGGAATTATTGTTTTCATACATTTCGCTTTGTTCTATTTCAGAAGAAAAGTTCTTCTCCTCGAAATTCGAAAAGGCCCTGATTAAAGCCAGTGAAATAAATAAAAAGCGATATTGTGAATTATTCGATGGAAAACATTTGTCGTACAGGGTATTTGAGAATCCTGATGTAAAGGATCAATACTGTAAGGTTTGTAAGGGGCGAAAGTAGAAACTGGAAATTTGCAGAACCAAGCTAACTATTATTGTATTGATTCATGGCGCGATTAATACCAACAGAAGTAAATGCTTTAATAATATCGCCTGCCTTCTCAATTCTTTCTGAAAGGTTTTTCTTTTCGTCTATCGACCAATTGCCAAGTACGTAATCTACTTGTTGTCCCAATCCAAATTCACCTCCAATTCCAAAGCGTAAACGAGGATAGTTTTGTGTTCCAATTAGTTGATTGATGCTTTTTAATCCATTGTGCCCGCCGTCGCTGCCTTTAGATTTTAGCCGCAATGTGCCAAAAGGTAATGCCAAATCGTCGAGCACAACAAGTAACTTATCAACAGGGATATTTTCTTTTTGCAACCAATAGTTTACAGCTTTACCACTGAGGTTTACATAAGTACTTGGTTTAATTAATATTAGTTGTCTTCCTTTAAACTTCAATACACTATGCCACCCATATCGTTTCGAGCTAAAAGAAATATTGGATGCCCCGGCAAGAGCATCCAATATGGTAAATCCTATATTATGTCTGGTGTTGTGGTATTCTGGGCCAATATTGCCAAGTCCCACTATCAGATATTTCAATGTTCTAAAATTTCAAAGTAAACTATTCTTTAGTTTCTTTA
>JAYENH010000745.1:0-8849 GCA_034721995.1 Bacteroidota bacterium | reverse complement strand
GGGAGCATCCACAGGAATACATGAAGCAATTGAGTTGCGCGATGATGACAAAAGCCGTTTTCTTGGTAAAGGAGTATTAAAAGCTATTCAAAATGTAAATACTACATTAAACCAGGAATTACGTGGATTTTCAGTAGAAGATCAATTTGGTATCGACAGTGCTATGATACAACTGGATGGAACTGATAATAAAGCCAATTTAGGTGCAAATGCAATGTTGGGCGTTTCGCTCGCTGTTGCAAAAGCTGCTGCTATGGCTACTGGTCAGCAATTGTACCGCTACATTGGTGGAACAAATGCCCATACACTCCCTATTCCTATGATGAATATTTTAAATGGAGGCCAACATGCCGATAATAAAATAGACATACAGGAATTTATGATAATGCCTGTTGGAGCAGAAACTTTTAGCGAAGCATTACGAATGGGCGTTGAAGTTTTTCATCAGCTTAAATCAGTGTTGAAACTTAAAGGCCATTCAACAAATGTGGGTGACGAAGGTGGATTTGCACCAAATTTGGACTCGAACGAGGAAGCAATTGAAATAGTTCTTGAGGCCATAGAAAAAGCAGGTTACAAACCAGGTGAAGATATTTACATTGCCCTTGATCCGGCAGCTTCGGAGTTTTATGATAACGAAAGAAAAGTATATCATTTTGAATCGACAGGTGAGGATTTAACTACAGCACAATTAGTTGATTACTGGAAAGAATGGGTAAGGAAATATCCTATTTTGTCTATCGAAGATGGATTGCATGAAGATGACTGGAAAGGCTGGTACGAACTTACTAAGGCTATTGGAGATAAAGTACAAATAGTGGGCGACGATTTATTTGTAACCAATGTTAAGCGTTTACAGCGGGGAATTGATGAAAAATCTGCTAATTCAATCCTAATAAAAGTAAACCAGATAGGAACGCTTACCGAAACTATTAATGCTGTTCGTTTAGCTGACACACATGCAATGACTTCTATTATCAGCCACCGCTCTGGGGAAACTGAAGATACAACTATTGCCGATTTAGCCGTAGCATTGAATACAGGACTTATAAAAACCGGTTCGGCATCCCGTTCCGATCGTATTGCAAAATATAATCAATTGTTGCGCATCGAGGAAATGTTGGGAGCATCTGCGCTATATCCGGGAAAGAACTTTAAGTTTTTAAAATAACCAAACTTAAATATTTTTAAAAACCTTTATGTTTCATATCGGTATTTAAGAACTCAGTATCAAAGTATTCAATAAGAAGAGAGGAAGCTAAAATCTTCCTCTTTTTTTATGTTGTGTAGCATATATACAAACATTCATATATATTGCATTATTCATATATAAATCGTAAATTTAGGCTTTTAAAAAAATCATTTTAACAGACATAAAATACATTTATTGACATGGATTTATTAAAAGAAAAGCTAAAAGAAAAGATTGAAGAGTGGCGGCCAAGAACAAAGCGGCTGATGAAAGAATATGGCGATGTTGTGATTGATAAAGTTACTGTAGCCCAAGCACTTGGGGGAATGAGAGGCATTAAAAGCCTGGTAACCGATATTTCGTATCTCGACCCGGACGAAGGGATCAGGTATAGGGGATACACCCTGCCCGAAGTGTTTGAAAAATTGCCAAAACCAAAAGATAAAGAGATGCCTTATGTTGAAGGACTCTATTATTTATTGCTTACAGGTGATATCCCAAACGAAGTACAGGTTAATGATATAGCCGATGAGTTCAAGAAACGGCGTATATTGCCTCGTTATGTTTATGAAGTAATTGATGCGTATCCATGTTGCAGTCATCCGATGGCTATTTTTTCCTCTGCTATAATGACCCTTCAGCGGGAGTCTTTTTTTAATAAAAAATATCAGGTTGGAATAGCTAAAGCCGAGTATTGGGATTCGACTTATGAGGATGCTTTAAACCTTTTGGCCAAACTTCCTGAGATAGCTTCTTATATATATTGGAAATTATATCGCGAGGGGCAAAGTCGTATTCAATCGAACCCCAATCTTGATTTCGGTTCTAATTTTGCCCACATGATGGGAAAAGATAATCCTTATGACGAAGTATCACGTTTGCATTTTATTATTCATAGCGATCACGAAAGTGGCAATGTAAGTGCCCATACCGGACACCTTGTAGCAAGTTCTCTTTCTGATGTTTATTATTCAATTTCTGCTATGATAAATGGTTTGGCAGGCCCACTGCACGGTTTAGCAAATCAGGAAGTGTTACGTTGGTTGCAAGACCTGATGGACAGAATGGGTGGCGATATCCCAACCGAAGAAGAGATGGGGCAATATGTTTGGCAAACCTTGAATTCAGGTCAGGTTATTCCCGGGTTTGGACATGCCGTTTTGCGTAAAACAGATCCGCGTTATGCAGTTCAGCGTGAATTTAGCCTTAAACATCTGAAGGATGATAAATTATTCAAGTATGTTGATTTACTTTACAAAGTAGTACCTCCAATACTGAGAGAGCACGGAAAAGCTAAAAACCCCTGGCCAAATGTCGATGCACAATCCGGAATTATTCAGTGGCATTATGGTGTAACGGAATATGATTTTTATACCGTGTTGTTTGGAGTGGGACGTGCAATTGGGATATGTGCCAATATTATTTGGGACCGTGCATTAGGTTACGCACTCGAAAGGCCAAAATCAATTACCACTGCAATGTTAGAGGAAATGGTGAAAACCAAACCTGTCAGTTCAAAGTAGGCAGTTTGCAATCATCAGTTGCCTGAATATTTGAGACTAAAAAAATGCCATTAATTGAATAAATTGATGGCATTTTTTTATTTTGCAATTTTATACTTTATGAATCTATATGGTTAATTTGCATAGCTTTCTGGTTTAGCTTTGAAGGCTCGAAGCAACATAGAAAATAAGTGTAAAATGCTTCTGGTGTTTTATTGAAATGCCAAACTAATGCATCTGGGTCAATGTTAATTTGTTGCTGCATACTGTCGATTGTCAATTGCCGACTTGTATCAGGTCAACAATTGAGTTAGTATCCTGATTTCTGCGCTTGCTTGTTTTTTACCGTACAATATATTGTAAACAGCTTTTGCTATTGGCATATCAACATTATAATTTCGATTGATACTGTCAATAGTTTTTGTGGCATAGTATCCTTCGGCAACCATATTCATTTCAACAAAAACGGTTTTTACAGAATAGCCTTTTCCTATCATTGAGCCAAATTGCCGGTTTCTCGAAAAGTTTGAGTATGCAGTTACCATTAGGTCGCCCAGGTATGCCGAATCTTTTATGTCGCGACCTATCGGATGTACCGTATTTGCAAAGCGTTCGATTTCGCGTATGGCGTTTGAAATCAGCACTGCTTGAAAATTGTCTCCATAGCCAAGTCCATGGCAAATACCAGCTGCAAGGGCATATATGTTTTTCAAAACGGCCGAATATTCTGTGCCGAAGATATCATCCGAAGTAAAAGTATGCAGATATCTGCATTGCAATTGCGATGCAAAATACTCGGCCAGTTGATTGTCCTGCGATGCAATAGTTAAATACGAAAGGCGTTCCAGTGCCACTTCTTCAGAATGACAAGGCCCGGCAACAACTCCAATGTGTTTTAATGGTACAGAATATTCCTGATTAAGATAATCAGCAATAATTAAGTCGTGTTCGGGAACAATACCTTTAATTGCTGAGATTACTTTTTTATTTTTTATTTCGACTGTTAGTTTATCTAAGGCATTTTCTAAAAAAGCCGATGGGATTGCAAACAGCAATATGTCGGCTGTCTCGACGGCCTTGTTTATATTGTCGAAAAGTTGGATTTTTGAAGTGTTCAATTCTACATCGCTCAAATAGCGTGGGTTGTGATGATGTTTACGAATATATTCTATATCGGAATAGTTTCGCATAAACCATGTAAGTTGCTTTACATTATTGCTTAAAAGTTTTACGAGAGCTGTTGCCCAGCTGCCTCCTCCCAATACTGCTATATGTTGATCCTTTTCCATCAATCAATTTATTATTGTTTATTTATTATTGATTCTTAAGCACGGTGTCATTAGTCATGTCAAATATCCTCAATCCTCAATCCTCAATCCTCAATCATCAATCCTCAATCATCAATCGTAAATCGTCAATCGTCAATCCTCAATCCTCAATCCTCAATCGTCAATCGTCAATCATCAATCGTAAATCATCAATCATCAATCGTCAATCGTCAAATAAATAACCCATCCCTTTACTTCTTCAATCTTAGGGTTTTTAAGCCCGAGTTTGTGTTTTTTGTTAAGCCCGCACAACTCCTGATGAAGCTTGTTGGGATTAGCTTTTTTCAAATCTTCGATTGTAAGGAATCCCGATTTCTGAATCAGGGATATCCATTCTTCGGCTATTCCAAGTTCAATATATTTTTCGGCCTTATCTTTTATATCGCCTTTTTCCGGTTTCATTTGGGGAAAGAAAATCACTTCCTGTATGGATTCGTTGTTTGTAAGTAGCATGGTCAACCTGTCTATACCTATTCCCATACCCGAAGTGGGAGGCATGCCATACTCAAGCGAGCGCAGGAAATCCTGATCGATAAACATTGCCTCGTCGTCGCCTTTTTCCGAGAGTTTCAGTTGTTCCTCGAAACGGGCGCGTTGGTCTATGGGGTCGTTAAGTTCAGAATAAGCATTGCAAATTTCCTTTCCGTTAATCATCAATTCAAAGCGTTCGGTAAGTTCGGGGTTTTCGCGGTGTCTCTTGCATAGCGGCGACATCTCAACAGGATAATCAGTAATAAAAGTTGGTTGGATGTAATGAGGTTCGCATTTTTCGCCAAATATTTCATCAATCAATTTCCCTTTTCCCATGCTGGCTTCGGTTTCTATATTTAGCTTTTTACATATATTCCTGATCTCAGATTCGTTCATGCCCGATAAATCATAACCGGTATGGTCTTTAATGGCTTGTAAAATAGTAATTCTTTTATAAGGGGATTTAAATTCAATTTCCTTATTGCCCATCTTTATCTTTGTTTTACCATGAAGATCGAATGCAATTTTCTCGATCATCTTTTCGGTAAAATTCATCATCCAGTTATAATCTTTATAAGCCACATAAATTTCCATTACGGTAAATTCCGGATTGTGGGTGCGATCCATCCCCTCGTTCCTGAAATCTTTCGAAAATTCATAAACACCTTCGAAGCCTCCAACAATAAGTTTTTTTAGATATAATTCGTTGGCAATGCGCAAATATAAAGGAATGTTAAGGGCATTGTGGTGAGTTACAAATGGCCGTGCAGCAGCCCCGCCCGGAATAGCCTGCAAAATTGGAGTTTCAACTTCGAGATAGCCTTTTGTATTGAAAAATTCGCGCATCGAATTCATTATGCGTGTCCGGTTTATAAAGGTTTGCTTTACACCATCGTTCACAATAAGGTCTATGTATCGTTGCCTGTAACGCTGATCGGGATCGGTAAAGGCATCGTAAACTTTTCCATCTTTTTCTTTTACAATTGGCAGGGGTTTTATGGATTTCGACAAAACTGTAAATTCATTTACATAAACTGATGTTTCGCCAACCCTGGTTTTAAACACATAGCCTTTCACGCCAATAATATCGCCGATGTCCAATAATTTTTTGAATACCGTATTGTACATGGTTTTATCGTCGCCGGGGCAAATATCGTCGCGGCGAAAATAAACCTGGATGCGACCCGATTGATCCTGTACCTCAGCAAACGAAGCGTTTCCCATTATCCTCCGGCCCATTATCCTCCCAGCAAGGCAAACTTCCTGGTAATTGTTTTTTTCGGGATCGAAGTTTTCAAGTATTTCCTGCGATGTTACATTTACCGGAAACTCATCTGCCGGATAAGGATCTATGTTTAGTTTCCTGAGTTCGTCTAATGACTTCCGCCTGAGTATCTCCTGTTCGCTAAGAAAAATGTCGTTCATAATAATATTAATATTGATGTGTGTCATATTGGAAGTAAACCGAAATATTACTTCTCAAATACATAAAATTAAGGGCGCAAAGATAGATGAATTTATTATTGTCTAATGATTATTGATTGTTGAAGAAAGTATTAATATGTCTAAATATTATTTTGAGGTGCTGACATTTTATTTTTGAGGGGTGAAGCTCCGATATGTAATAGCATAGGGTTTCCCTCGCCGACGGCGAGGGAAACCCTATGAATTGTAAAAATGCGTGATAAAGATCTGAAAGGTCGACATGTTTGATGAATTTTATGCTATGTGGTTTCCTTGACATGTCGGGCTTTCAGCCCTTTTGCAATATGCTGAAATAATAAATAATTTGTTGCCAGCACCTCAAATCCGAAAGCTTTCGGATAAGATTTAGCCAATTTGTCGTTCACCCTGAATTTTGTACATTTGCTAAAATTACATTTATATTCAGAATTATTTGAAAAATGAAATAAATTTTACCTATTGCAATAACTTAATCCTAATTAAATTATGAAAACAATACACAAAAGTTTGTTTGTAATTACTACCCTGGTTTTTACAATAGTATTTAATTCTTATGCACAGTCCACTTTTGCAAGAACTTATTATACTAATGACACTTCTTTATTTGCAAAATCAATGGTGAAGTCATTCGACAATAAGTATTTAATATGTGGAAACATAAATGAAAGTCATTCTTTTTATGTCATGATTGACTCACTAGGCAATAGCATTTGTAGTAAAACAATTAATGCGAAAGGTTCATTTTCAGATGTTATAAGCACAAATGATTCTTGTTTTGTGTTTGCAGGTCATATCTATAATGATATTGATTCAACTGATAATTTTTTCTGCATGAAAATTTCTGACAATGGAAATATAATTTGGTCGAAAGAAATTGATTTTGGAAGCGATGAATCTGTAAATAGTATCCAACAGACAATCGACAATGGATTTATCCTGGCAGGATATTCAGAATATTATCCTTATAGTGCTCGTGGGAAAAGCATAATTGTTAAGTTGGATTCTGTTGGGAATATCGACTGGTGCAGAAGGGATTCTATTAGCAATTATCACTGTGCTACACTTTCTGTTACTCAGGCAAATGATAGTGGGTTTATTGCAGTTGGCAGTATGATGGATCCTCAAATAGGAGGGAATTCGACAAGGTTTTATGTAATGAGGCTAAATTTCGATGGGGCAATTGCATGGTTCAAAAGGGATAACAATTTGGAGGGTTACAAATCGAAGGCCTCGGATGTGGTAACAACTGCAACCGGATTTACAATATTTGCAGAAATGGAAATTCCTTATAACAATATGGTCTTGATTCACACAGATTTCTCAGGAAATATCTCCCAAGTTATCAATTGGCAGCACTACACTTATTGGTCATCTATTAAATATCCAAATAAAATAAAGAAATTGCATAATAACGATTTGATTTTGGTAACTCCAAGTGGTTTATCTCCAATTGTCAACACTCAAAATACTGTTTTTGAATATCAATATTTTTTTGATGGGGTTGCCGATTGTGCTATTACTGACGATGGAGGATTTTTTGTGCTTGGTTCCGGTCCTATAATATATCTCAAAGATGTTGAGGATGCTATTCATTTTGGAATCATTAAAACAGATTCAACAGGATATTCGGATTTTTGTTATGAATGGACAGAAAGTTTTCCAATTGACACCATCGATATTAACCTTACAGATGTGTCATCTTTTGAATCAAATATGTATTATATCAGAAATCAGCCCTTTCAGATTATTGATTTTACATTACAAGATTATGATGGTTGTGTTGGCTATACAGGAAGCATTGAAAATGAAAGTGACATCTCGTCTCCCTTCACAATATTTCCAAATCCTTCTGATGGAATTTTTCAAATAAAGTTTTCATCCGACATCAAAAAACAGCGATTAGATATTTACGTGTATAATTCACTGGGCCAAAAAATATTTTCAGGCCATTCGGGAAATAATTTCCAAATTGATTTAAGAAACCAACCGGATGGTATTTATTTTACGAGAATTATTTATGGAAATAATGAATGGAGTCAAATAATCATCAAAAAATACTAATCTCAAACCCAGCCTGCAATGCCGGTAATTCAGGATATTTTATCTGCAGGTTTTCGGTAGTTTTAAAAAGATCGCTCATACGGTATCTGGCAAAAAATACCCAACGGTTATTGCCAATTCTTGTGGTAAGGCCATACTCCATATTTTCAATATAATTTAGGCCCGTTTCATAAATTTCTATTTTTCTCAGATATGGATATTCCTCAGGCTTTTTGTCCATAGTGTAATGGCGTGAAAAAATGAAGAAAGTACCGTAAGCTCCAATATCAAGATAATTCCCGATGTGATTTCCACGCTTGCCAAAATTAAATCGTTGGTAAAGTTCGAGTTTAAATCCCGATAAATCAATACGCTCCTTATCGTGTTCGATTTTGTCAGGTAGTGTTTTTGTTTTTTCATCCTGTTTTAAACTGTACATAGAATTTGTAAAACTCAGGTCGGCACCAAGTGCATAATAATTACAAACCCTGAATTTGTAGCGATAACCAAAATCGAAATTCATTGAAGCTCCATATATTACTTCCGCTCCTTCGTTGGCAGGGCTTGCTGCAAAACCAAACCCCAAATACAAATGTCCATAGTGCCGTAAGTTTTTGCCCCATTTTTTTTGAATGGTATCGGCTGCAACGTTTTCTTCTAATAAAACCCTTTGCGAAAAGGAAGTTATTCCTGCTATCAGGATAATGGATAAAATAATATTAATCTTTTTCATCTGTTTATATTTCTGTTAAGTGTTCATTATCTATCGTTTAACTTTTTGATGCTTTTAACGCTAAGAGAATCAAAATTTCATCTTCATGCTCTATGGCAATAGTCCTGTGTGCTTAACGT
>JAYENH010000744.1:0-8856 GCA_034721995.1 Bacteroidota bacterium | reverse complement strand
AATAGGCGGTCATGTCAGTCCTGGTTCTCTTGCCAATAAGATTCGACTTTGCCCAATATGTCGCTCCTACCGGAGCTTTAAAATGTTTCGCCAATTACTTCTATAAATATCTGACTCCTACGGAGTCATGCTTTGTTTGATGTATGATAAGTCAATAATTAACAGTTCCGTAGGAAGGATATATTTATAGAAACAGAAATAGCCATGTACATAAGCTCCGTAGGTGCGAAATAATTATTGAGACTGAAAAAGTGTCAACTACTTTTTATGGTTTATGAAAAATGCCTTTTTCTTACATGTCCTTATATGGTTAAAAAATATTAAATGACAATCTTTTCATGCAAGCAGTTTAGGGTCATTTGTATCTTCCTGTTTCTTTTTAATCGATTTGTTTAGATGTTTCATTTTGTGGTAATTAGAAATATAAGGTCAGGAATTTCCGTGGAAATATTTGTTTACGATGGGGATGTTTTTTTCAATACTGACAAAATAATAACACCTGGTTTATGCGACAATTTAGTTTACGATAGGTCAGGAGTTATGAGTTTTGACGGCAGGCAGGCGCAATTATTGGTATTTTTTTTCAGAGACTACATTGGATCAACATCAATTACAATTCTCGAGGAGCGGTGATAAGGATTGGCATGAATTTCTTTACAGCTTTGCTGGATAAATTCACGTTTATGGTTGGCTTCTTTATCTTTTTTTATTTTGATGAGGATATTTTTATGATACAGGTTTTGTATCCGTCTGATAATCGGAAATTCCGGTCCTAACAGAAACAAACCAAATGCAGGCCTTAATTTTATTGCAAGGGCATCGGCTGTTTTGTTAACCTGTTCGATATCGCGGTGGCGTACCGAAAGTTGCACCAGACGCACAAATGGCGGATAATTAAACATTTGCCTTTCAGAAATTTGATGATTAAACATGCTGCTGAAATCGTTGTTTTGTACATCCTTAATAATTGGGTGCTCCGGATCCGATACCTGAATAATTACTTTACCGCGCTTATTTTTGCGGCCAGCCCTGCCGCTCACCTGCGCCATTAATTGAAAGCTGCGCTCGTAGGCCCTGAAATCGGGAAAGTTCATCATGTTATCGGCATTTAAAATCCCAACCAAACTAACATTATGGAAATCGAGGCCTTTCGAAACCATTTGAGTGCCAACCAATATATCAACATCGCCTTGTTCAAAATCGCTGATAATTTTTATGTATGAATTTTTTGCCCGGGTTGAATCAAGATCCATTCGTTTAACCCGGGCTTCGGGAAAAAAAATAGAAATTTCGTCCTCCACTTTCTCTGTCCCGAAACCACGGGTCGAAATTTTTTCGTTGTTACAATCGGGGCAGGATTTAGGGATTCCCTGAGAATGGCCACAATAATGACAAATCAGGTAATTAGTAAATTTGTGGTAGGTCAGGCTTACATCGCAGTTGTTGCAACGTGGAACCCACCCACACGAATTACATTCCATATATGGCGAAAAACCCCGGCGGTTCTGGAAAAGTATAACTTGCTCGCCAGCATTTAAGGCTTCGCCAATTGCTTCTAACAATTGGGGCGAAAATAAGGACTTCATCTGTTTTTTGCGCCTCGCTGTTTTTACATCGGCAATTAATATTTCGGGTAGCTGAATTTCTTTATATCGCGAAATAAGTTCAACAAAATGATACCTGTTTAGTTTTGCATTATAAAAACTTTCTAATGATGGGGTTGCAGTGCCGAGAAGGATTTTTGCCCCATGCAATTTGGCAAGCACGATGGCCGAATCGCGGGCATTATATCGTGGTGCAGGCGAATGTTGCTTAAAACTGGTTTCGTGTTCTTCGTCAACAATAATAAGCCCCAGGTTGGAAAATGGAAGGAAAAGAGAACTGCGTGCGCCAAGAATTAATTGATAAGAATTTTCGGCCTGTGTATCTAAAATGTTAAACCATGTTTCAACCCGTTCGGCATTTGAGAATCGCGAATGATAAGCACCGACTTTATTGCCAAAAGCTATTATCAACCTGTTTATAATTTGTGATGTAAGGGCAATTTCGGGTAATAAGTACAGCACCTGTTTTCCTTGTTTTATATATTCGGAAATAAGCTGAATGTATATTTCGGTTTTTCCACTGGAAGTAACTCCATGCAACAGAGCAACATCATGCTGCCCGAAACCTTTTTTTATATCGACAAAAACCTGTTGCTGCTTTGTCGATAATTTTTTAATCTCATTTTTTTCGGGCAAATCGAATTTCAAACGGCTAATTTCCTCTTCATAAATTTCGAGTATACCTTTTTTAATCAAACTGTTTAGGGTAGCATGATTTGAAGCTGCCTGCTTTAATAATTTCTTCCGGCTTATTTTCTTGTGTTTTTCATCAGAAAAAGAAAATAGCAAACGGAGAAAAACCATCATAAGTTCGTGTTGACGTGGGGCACTCGTAAGTTTATCTAATATTTCGTTTAATTTTTCTTCCTGTTGATATTCGGAGGAAATTCTTACATAACTTTCGGTTTTTGCTTTAAAGCCCTCAACAAGTTTTTCTTCAACACATACTATTTTTTTGTCGATTAGTGATTTAACAACTGAGATTGAATTCTTAAGGCCGAGTATTTCGTTAATTCTGTTAATGTTCAGATGTTCGTCGATTTTTAGGTTTTCTACAACTTTTTCTTCGTTGCCGGAAAACTCCTGATCCTTGATGTATAATTCTTCGAGGCTCACAATAGTTTCCGATTCTAATTTCAGTCCGGTAGGGAGTGCTGCTTTGTAAACTTCGCCAAGTGTGCACATATAATAATCAGCCATCCAATGCCATAGTTGAAACTGAAATTTGTTTACAATAGCTTCTTCGTCGAGTACTTCAATTATTTCTTTTAGCTGATAGCCTTCGGGGTTTGAATTATGGAGTTTTTCGATTATCCCGGTATATATTTTTTTTCTTCCAAACTGAACGATAACCCTTTTACCAATTTCCATTAGACCCGAAAGCAACAAGGGTATCTTAAAAGTAAAACTGCCCTCTAAAGGAAGAGGGAGGATTATATCAGCAAAAAGTGTTTTGTTGCTCATACGGATTGCGAGTTCAAAGTTTAATATCCAGGGTTCAGGAGGAAACAGTAGATACAAGGCATGCCTTGTATCTACATTATTTGTGTTCCATATCTAATTTCTAATTCTCTGCCAATTGCTGACAGAAGATTAGATCATTCATCAAAATCTTCATCGTACAAATCTTCCTGACTTTCCATCTCGGCATCGAGGAAATCTTCTGCCATTATTATCAAATTATCAATAACCGAATTATCATCGGGTTTTGCATCGATCCAGTGAATTTCGTGGTTTTCACTGAAATCCTCATCATTTTCACATTTAAAAATACAGCGAGGTTGCTCGGTATGAACTACATAAATAATTCCTGGAGCTTCCTGCGAATTGTCGGCAAATAAAAATTTTGGTAACATAGCTTTTATTTTTTAGTTAAATAATCTGGTATAAATCTACGAAAAAAAAATGTAAAAAAAATTGCAATAGTTTTGAAAAAATAGATATATTTTTGGCTTTTAAGTCTGATGCTTTTTATTGTTGTAGATAAACATGAGCGTGATAGCACTAAAAGCTTACAGTAAATGGCAAAAGGCCAATATCATAAAGCAAAACTAAATATTAAGAATTATGGATATTATAAAAGCTTACAAGCCAAAAAATCATTTGCGGATTGTTACCGCAGCTTCGTTGTTCGACGGGCACGATGCCTCCATTAATATTATGCGCCGGATTATACAGTCGAATGGTGTAGAAGTTATCCATTTGGGGCACAACCGTTCGGTAATGGAAATTGTGGATTGCGCAATTCAGGAAGATGCCCAGGCCATTGCAATTACATCTTATCAGGGTGGCCATATCGAGTTTTTTAAGTATATGTACGATCTGCTTAAAGAACGTGGTGCCGGACGTATTAAGATTTTTGGCGGTGGTGGCGGGGTAATCCTTCCCGACGAAATGGACGAACTCCATAAGTATGGTATTACACGGATTTATTCGCCCGACGATGGCCGTCAAATGGGTTTGCAGGGCATGATAAATGACATGATAGAAAAATCGGATTTTGAAACAGGAACCGATTTCTCCGGCAAACTATCGGATATCCAAAATCAAAACCATCTTATACTTGGAAGGTTTATTTCAGCAACTGAAAATAATCCGGATTCAATAAAAAATATTTTTTCTGAAATTTCGGTAATTGCCGGTAAAAAGACAACTCCAATTGTAGGAATTACAGGAACCGGTGGATCAGGAAAATCTTCGATGATCGACGAACTTGTACGACGTTATTTAATCGATTTTCCTGATAAAACTATCGCAATTGTTTCTGTTGATCCCAGTAAACGTAAAACCGGCGGGGCTTTATTGGGCGACCGTATCAGGATGAATTCCATAAACAACGAGCGGGTTTTTATGCGATCGTTGGCAACGCGACAGGCAAACCTGGCACTATCGAAATATATTAAGGATGCCATTCAGATATTAAAGGCGGCAAACTTCGATTTGATTATCCTCGAAACTTCGGGCATTGGCCAAAGCGACACCGAAATTGTTGACCATAGCGATGTGGCAATGTATATTATGACCCCTGAATTTGGCGCAGCAACGCAATTAGAGAAAATCGATATGCTTGATTTTGCCGATATTATTGCATTAAACAAATTCGATAAACGTGGCGGTTTAGATGCACTTCGCGATGTTCGCAAACAATATGCAAGAAATCATCAATTATGGCACGAAGATGTTGATACAATGCCTGTTTATCCTACCATTGCTTCGCAATATAACGACCCCGGGGTAAATACTTTTTACAGGGCATTAATGGCAAAAATTACTGAAAAGACTGAAATCTCCTTCGATTCGATTATTGAAAAAGGAAAAGTTTTATCAGAAAAAATATTTATTATCCCACCAAAGCGTACTCGCTATCTTTCGGAAATTGCCGATACCGTGCGCAACTATAATCATTGGGCAAAGGGGCAAGCCGAAACTGCACAAAAAATGTATGCACTACATTCATCGTTGCAGATCATAAATAAAAACCCGTTAACTGCAAACGGAACTGTCGATGAGCTGGAGAAAGCCTATAAAAATGTAGAACTGGATTTAGACGGGCACAACAAAATTATAATTGAAAATTGGGAAGAAAAGAAAAAATCGTATAAAAATCCGGAGTTTATATTTAAAGTCAGGGATAAGGAATTTAGGATTGAAACACATACTGAATCCTTGTCGAACCAGAGTATTCCAAAAATATCGTTGCCGAATTATAAGGGATGGGGCGACATACTTTTATGGAACCTGAAAGAAAATGTGCCCGGCGAATTTCCTTTTGCAGCCGGTGTTTTCCCTTTTAAACGCGAAGGCGAAGACCCAACCAGGATGTTTGCCGGCGAGGGTGGCCCCGAACGAACAAACCGCCGTTTTCATTATGTTTCGCTGGGAATGCCGGCCAAGCGTTTGTCTACGGCTTTCGATTCGGTAACTTTATATGGCGAAGACCCTGGTTTACGGCCCGACATTTATGGAAAAGTAGGAAACTCGGGAGTTTCGATAGCCTGTTTGGACGACGCAAAAAAACTATACTCAGGCTTTAACCTTGTCGATCCGAAAACCTCGGTGTCGATGACAATAAACGGCCCCGCCCCTACAATGGTAGGATATTTTATGAATGCAGCAATCGATCAGCAATGCGAAGTTTATATAAAACAAAACGGGCTTGAAGATCAGATAAAACAAAAAATTGTCGACATTTATAAAAAGAAAGGTACTGCTCAACCAAAATATCAGGGAAAATTGCCGGAAGGAAACAATGGTCTGGGACTTTTACTTTTAGGAATAACAGGCGATAAGCTACTACCTCCCGAAGTATATAATAAAATTAAACAGGATACACTTAGTGCGGTGCGTGGTACAGTGCAGGCAGATATATTAAAAGAAGACCAGGCTCAGAATACTTGTATTTTCTCTACCGATTTCAGTCTAAAATTAATGGGCGATGTTCAGGAGTATTTCATCAAAAACAATATAAGAAATTTTTATTCGGTTTCGATTTCGGGCTACCATATTGCCGAAGCCGGTGCAAACCCGATTACCCAGTTGGCATTAACCCTTTCAAATGGTTTTACTTATGTTGAGTATTATATTTCGCGGGGGATGGATGTGGATTATTTTGCACCAAATTTCTCTTTCTTCTTTTCAAACGGTATCGATCCTGAGTATTCGGTAATGGGACGCGTGGCACGATTAATTTGGGCCAAGGCAATGAAAAACAAGTACAACGCAAATGAACGTTCCCAGAAACTAAAATATCATATTCAAACCTCAGGAAGATCGCTTCACGCACAGGAAATCGACTTTAACGATATAAGGACAACCCTTCAGGCACTATATGCTGTATATGATAATTGCAACTCCTTACATACCAATGCGTATGACGAGGCTATCACAACTCCTACCGAAGAATCGGTACGACGCGCCATTGCTATTCAAATGATTATTAACCACGAGCTTGGCCTGGCAAAAAACCAAAACCCCTTGCAAGGTTCGTTTATTATCGAAGAACTTACTGATCTTGTTGAAGAAGCCGTAATGATGGAATTTGACCGGATAACCGAGCGTGGTGGTGTGCTTGGTGCAATGGAAACTATGTACCAGAGGAATAAAATCCAGGAAGAATCGCTCCATTACGAAAGCATGAAACATAGTGGAAAATTGCCAATTATGGGCGTTAACACTTTTCTTTCGTCGAAGGGTTCGCCTACAATTATTCCCGAAGAAGTGATACGTGCCACACCTAAGGAAAAGCAATATCAAATTGATATGCTTAAAAATCTTCATACTACTTTTAGCGATAAAAATGAAGAAATGAGCAAGTTGCTGAATGATGCCGCAGTAAATAACAAGAATATTTTTGAAGCAATTATGGAAGCATCAAAAACCTTATCCCTTGGGCAAATTACCCATTCTTTGTTTCAGGTTGGTGGGCAGTACAGGCGTAATATGTAAGCCGGGCTAATAAACTTGAGATTTAATTAGTAATAGTATGAAAACCCGTTTGAGGCATATTTTTCTAATACTGACTATTTATATAGCACTTGTTTATCCACTTGTTTTATCTGCCCAACACAAGAATAATCAGTTGCATAAGCTTGATAGTCTTAAAATAGCTTTGCTTAATCCTGTATCGGACAGCAATAAAGTTAGCTTACTTATTTCATTGGCTTATAAGCTGAATTATTCCGATAGCAAAGATGCCGAAATATATGCAAGGGAGGCATTAAAGCTTAGCAAGGATATAAACCATAATAAAGGGCTTGCGCAGGCTTACGATTGTCTAAATCTTGTTTACAGAAATAATGGCAGGTTTTCTGTTGCGCTGGAGTATTGCGAAAAATCAATCGAAATATATCAATCAATAATAGATAGTTCGGGAATTGCCAAGGTGTATAATCATATTGGTATAATTTATTACTATCAAGGCAATTATCAGGAAGCCGCAAGGTATTACGAAAAATCGCTTTCGATATATAAAAAACTGCATTTGCCAAAATCCGAAGCAACATTAGTTAATAATCTCGGACAGATTTATAGTACCCTGGGTAATTACAATAAAGCTCTTGAATATTACTTTTTGTCGTTGAAAACACAGGAATTGAGTAAAAACAAAGAAGGTATTGCATTGGCTTTGAGCAATATTGGCATTGTTTATTTTTATTTTAACGATAGCGAAAAGGCTCTGGATTATTATAAAAAGTCATTAAATATAAGGCTTAAAATTAATGATGAGTTTGGCATAGCATCATGTTACTCAAATATGGGAAATGTATTTGATAATAAAAACGAGTACGACAGGGCAATAGAGTATTATGTGAAAGCACTTAAAATTTTTGAAGAAAAGGATGATTTAAACAGTGCGGCCACAACTATTTTTTGCATTGGCTATTCTTTTATGAAGCAGGGAGAATCTCTGCAAGCTATTGATTATTTAAGCAGATCTAAAGAAATTTGTACAAGTATCCATGACAAATCGGGAATTGCTTATGCTTGCATGAATATGGGCATGGCTTATTTAGACTTACAGGATTTTCATCAATCATTACTGAATTTAGAATGTGGCCTGGAGTTGTTTAAAGAAATTGATGAAAAAGATAATATTTCTTATTCTTACGACTGTCTTTCTCAGTTATATGAAGCAAAAGGTAGTTTTGACAAAGCCCTTGAATACAGCAGAAAATACACACAATTGAGAGATAGTTTATTTAGTGCTGAATTGGCAAAAAAAGTTGCTGAAACAGAAGTTCTTTATAAAACAGAAAAAAGAGAAAAAGAAATAGACCTTTTGTCGGCAGAAAAAGAGCTGCAAAAACTACAATTGGCAAAGCAGGAAAACCAAAGAAACTACTTAATAGCTTTATCAATATTAATATTGATAATTGCTTTAATAGCTATCAGCAGATTTGTTGTGAAACGAAATGCGAATAAATTATTAAAAGAGAGAAATAGTATCCTGAATGAAAAAAACAGACAAATTGAGAAACAAAACACACAAATAGAAAAACAGTCCATTGAGTTAAGAGAACTTGACAAAACAAAGTCGAAGTTCTTTGCAAATATTTCTCATGAGTTTCGTACACCATTAATGTTGATAAAAGGCCCCTTGAAAGATTTCATTAAAGAAGGACAGCACAGGCTTTCTGATTCGAGCCTGAAAGCTCTTGGAATGAGCCTGCGAAACGTGGAGAATTTACAATTTTTAATCGACCAGTTATTGGATATCTCGAAACTGGAATCACGACAACTCAAAATATTTGCT
>JAYENH010000743.1:0-8873 GCA_034721995.1 Bacteroidota bacterium | reverse complement strand
CCCAATAATTTACACTGATGCCTTTACTCCCAGTGTAAATTATTGGGACAAGAAGAGGTGCTGATACAAAAATCGCGATGGAAACAATTATGGCAAATAAAAATGTCATACGGAAAAGCCGGGCCACATCGCGGTTTACCTGCGACTGGTCTTTGGTGTTGGCACTGCTGGCAAGGATAACAGCCCCCACTGCAAAAGGCGATTGCCACTTCTCAGCAATATTAGAGCCAAGCGAATAAAACCCAACTTCGGAGGATGAAGCCAACTCTTGCAACAATAAAATATCAATCTTAAAATTTAACCTTGCCAGAAACAGGGCAATGGCATAAACAATTCCCAGGCTAAGCATACTCTTCATGATTTCAGCATTGTACCTGAAACTGATTTTGTACCTGCGCGAAAGGATACCCAAACCATAAATTGCTGATATGATATTCGATAGCACTAAAGCAATTAAAGCTCCGGTTACCGATAATTTCAGGATAATCAGAAAAACAACAATAAATACCAAATCGGCAATTACCGGAATACGCTTGAGCATGTTGGACACTTTAAAACGCTGTTCGGCCACAAGTATCCCTTTATTAAATTTATTGATAAGCCTGATTGGGATACTTCCGAGGGCAAGCAAAATCATGGTAGTGTTGAAGGTAGTATTATCGAAACTGCGATAAACAAAGGCAGTAATAATTACCCCTACAATGCTGGTAAATAGTAGAAAAAAAGCAAGTACCGAAATGATTTGCTGTGCGGGATATTTTTTTTCGCCAATATGTTGAATCGTCGATCGGCGGATGCCAAGCTCCGAAAGCGATAAAATCATTGTAGGCACAACAAGCAAACTGGTGTACATCCCTTTACCTTCGGGGCCAAGGAAACGGGCTATCATAATTCCTGTTATTACTTTTATAATTGTGTTAAAAGCATTTGTGCCCGAAACCGATATGATATTTTTGAAGAAACCTTGTGCCATCAGTTTATTTTTTCAGGATATATTTATTGAACATTACAGCCAGTAGGGGGCCTTTGTTTCGGCTAATCATTTTTAATTTGAATGGTAAAATATCTACCAAAAAACGTAGAAGATAGGCCAGCCATCCGTAATTAATCCAAACAAGGCTGAGTAAACCTGGCAATGTCGGTTTTTTATTTTTCCGCTCATAGCCTGCTTTTTCGCCACAAACACCCACAACTTTATCAGCAATTTTTATATCAGCAGGCTTCATGTTTTTTTTCCAGGCATAAATTTTATCGTTGGTGATGGGGCGTAACAAACTGCTGTGGTATCGCTCAATATGCTCTCTGTCGAAATTTTCGAACAATTCATCTTTCTTTTTATGAAACTCCAAAACATCTTTTTTATAGGGGATGCCAAGAAAATAGCATATCTTTTTTAATTCTTCTGATGGATTACTTACGAGGTCTTCGTATTTGATTTTGTAAAATTTCTTCGGATATTTTTGTTCTGCACAAAGCATCCGTTTTGTGGCGAACCGCCAGCGATATGCAAGCAAAGCAGTTATGGGTGCTTCAAAATCGACTTTTTTTATTGACAAAATATTATCGCGATAATCACGGCTAAGGTGGATAAACTTAGCATCAGGAAAAATTTTTAGCAGCTGTTTAGGATAAATTGAGTACACCGGGTTTTTATCTCCAAAAAGTAAAATATCTTTCTTCGGAAAAAATGAATTGAAATTCAGGTAAACAACTTTTATTAAATCCTCAAAACCGGCTTCTCCTTCACAAGCCAATAAATCGTTTTTCAGTTTTTCGGAATCGACCCGCCAGCTTTCGAATTTGCGCTGATCAACTACATCGGCATAAAATTCTAAAAGCGACTTCTTGTCCCAGTGTTTCTTTTTGTAATATTTTCTGTAAAGATTGATGATCAATGGACATTCAAAAGGCAACATAACATTTGGGTGTGCATCGAATAAGGAGGCCAGAAGTGTAGTTCCGGAACGTGGCCTTCCCAGAATAAAAAAAAAAGGTATGTCGCTTAATTTGTCGATTTTCATTTTGATTTCCCTGATAACTATTTTCTGAATACGGCTGGCAATTTATGATAAATATATCGATATGCATAAAACAGCCTTTGATATAGAATAGCCGGAAAAACTTTTATTTTCAGGCTGAAAGGGAATTTTGTGAATTGCCTTTCGTAACCTTCTTTTTCGGCCCATCTGCCCACAACATAATCAGCAATTTTTATGTTTGCTTTGCTCATTTCATTTTTCCAGCTATCAACGCGCGAGGCATCAATTGGTTTGAACACCCGCTTGTGATGCTCTTCGATGGTGTTTTCTAATTTTGTGTTGTATAATTCGTTTGTCAGCTCATGGTAATTAATAACTTCGGGGCAGAAAGGGATATTTAAAAAAGTACAAATCCCTTGTAAGTGTTTTTCAGGTGCATTAACTAAATCTTCGTAGCGTAAGCTGAAAAATGAATCGGGGCATTTTCCTTTTAAATTGCTTAACTTATTTGCAGAATATTTCCACCTGAAAGCAAGGGCAACAATATCTGTAGCATAAAGTCCCGCCTTTTGCATCGAAACAATATGCGCTCTGTGATCCCTTTTTAAATGTATGTATTTTGCTTCGGGGTAAAGTTTAAACAGGTTTTTTATACTGATGGAATAGATTGGGTTTTTATCGCCGAGGAGCATGATTTTTTCTTTTCTGAAAATTGTTGGGGAATTCAGGTAGATTGTATTAATCAGTTGTTTAAAGTTTGATTGGCCTTCATGTTTTAGAAGTTCGCTTTTTAGCTTTTCTTCATCAATTTCCCATTTGTTAAAATCTTTTACCCGAAGCAAATCGTCATAAAATTCTAGCAACAGGCCTTTTGTCCATTCTGTAATTTTGCCGTATTTCTTGTTCATCTGCATTATTACAGGAGCCTCAATTGGGATTTTTACATTGGGGTGCGCATCGAAAAGTGTGCGCAAAAGTGTTGTGCCCGAACGCGCCCGCCCAATGATAAAAAAGAGTGGGATTTGTTTTGTTCCGGTTTCGTTATTTTTTATCATGATTTAAAAATCCTATTGTAAAAACTGTCTAAATTTGGAATATGGGGATTTACTTTTTCTCTTAAACCAAAAGGAAGTATTTTTAGCATAAACCTAAAGTATAGGAACATTTTTATTACAGTAACACGTGTCAATAGCAGAACTTTAAGTTTGAATGGGATATTCGTATACTTTCTTTTGTAACCTGAATTTTCGGCAGTTTTTCCTGCAATATAATCGGCAATCATTACTTCCCGTTCGCTTAAAGCTTTTTTCCATTTTTCGGTATTTCGCGCATCAATGGGGGTATAAACTTTTTCGTGGAATAGCGAATCGGTTTTTTCTTTATAGTGATTTAATGTCTTGTCCTTTGCTTTATGGAAATTCATCAACTCATCCAAATAGGGGATATTCAAAAACTTACATATTTCGTTTAAATGAAATTCGGGTTTGCCAACAAAATCTTCATAGCGAAAAGTGTAAAACTGATTCGGATGTTTTTTACTGAACCTGTCTAACCAGATAATCGATCTCTTCCATAAAAAAATAGTTAAAGTTACCATTGAAAAAAGCAGTCCGGTTTTTTTGACCGACAAATAATGATCGCGATAATCGCGCTTGATATGTAGGAATTTTGCATCAGGGAAAATTTCCAGCAATATTTTGGGATATTTCGAATAGCGCGGGTTTTTATCGCCAAACACTAAGATTTCTTTTTTTGGAAAAGCCGATTGAAAGTTTTTGTATACTATTTTTATAAAATTCCTGAAATTGAAAGTGCCCTTGTTTGCTTGTAAATCTTTTCTGAGTTGATCGAAATTTAAAGGCCATATTTCAATTTTTGGTTGTTGTTTGATAAAGCCAATAAGTTCGTCAATGCTATTATCGTTAAGTTCCTGTAGCTTGTTGTATTTCATGTAAAGCCTCAATATAAGAGGGCTTTCGGCAGGAATCATTACGTTTGGGTGTGCATCAAGAATCGATTGCACCAGGGTTGTGCCTGAACGCGGCCGTCCGATAATGAAAAAGAATGGAATCTTTTCGATCGATTGATCTGCTTTTGTCATGATTTAAAAAATTTAAGGTAAAAGCTGTTTAATTCCGGTATCTTTTGGTTTATTTTTTTTCGTATCCCGGCAGGAAATATTTTTATTATCAGCAAAAAAAATGAATGTAATTTTATTATGAAAAGACGAAGGAGGATATTCAATTTCAGTTTCAGGGAAATGTTATGGTATTTCCTTTTGTATCCTGCTTTTGTTGCGGTTTTGCCGGCAATATAGTCAGCAATTATTACTTCTGTTTCGCTCAGCTCTTTTTTCCATTTTCCGGTATTCGATGCATCAATGGGCGAGTAAAGATTTGTGTGGGCTTTTTCAAGTTTTTTCTCTTTGTATTGTTCAAGACTTTTTTCCTTCGATTTATGGAAATTCATCATTTCTTTTTCAAAAGGGATATTTAGAAAAGAGCAAATATTTTTAAGATGAAGTTCGGGGGCAGTTACAAAATCTTCGTAGTTAAGATTTAAAAACTGTTTGGGATATCGGCGACTTAATTTATCAATTCTTATTACCGACCTTTTCCATAAATAAATTATAATTGGTTCGAGTGAATTTAGCAGTCCGGCTTTTTTTACCGATAAATAATGGTCGCGATGGTCGCGCACAATATGTAGGAATTTTGCATCGGGAAAAATCTTTAATAATAGCTTCGGGTATTTTGAATATGGCGGATTTTTATCTCCAAAAATAAATATTTCGTTTTTAGGAAACGCCGATTGAAAATTAAGATAAATGGTTTTTATTATTTCCTGAAAATCGAATTTGCCTTTTATATTTTGCAGATCTTGCTTTACGTTTTCAAAATTGATTGGCCAGTTTTCGATTTTAGGTAGTTCCTTTATGGCCTCAGTTAAGGTTTCTATAGTATTGTCGTTTAATTCTTTGAGATGGCCATATCTCAAATACAGCCTGAGTATCATTGGGCACTCGCCAGGGATTATTACATTCGGATGGGCATCTAAAATGGATTGAACGAGGGTGGTACCTGAGCGTGGCCGCCCGATAATAAAAAAAAACGGGATGTCTGATATGTTTTTACCCTGCTGTTTTGTTGTCATTTATGCTGAAATTTTCGGCAGCAAAGATAATTAGACTTTGTAAAAAAATGCTAATGCTTGTGATTTGACTTGAACATTGGCCAACAATTTAACCTTCTCACGTCCTAACCTGTTTTTGAAAATGTGCTATATTTCATCCGCCCATGCAGGCTTACGGCGCGGCGCACTGCTTTTTGCCCATAGCGTTTGCGCAACTTGTCTAAGGTTAGATAAAGATTTACAGATTCGGGCGTATCTTCAAAAAGGTTGAGTTGCTGACAACCGTACTCCAACTTGCTGAAACGTACCCCAATCAGGCGAATCAACATGCGACGCGTGTACAATCGTGCAAATAGTTGTTTGGTTATTTCCAGTAATGTGTGATCGAAAGATGTGTAGGGGATTCGCTTTTGCATGGAGTGGGTGTCGAAATTCGAGTAGCGGATTTTTACTGTTACACAACCCGTGAGCTTTTGCTGCTTGCGCAATTGAAAGGCCAGTTTTTCGACCATGCTCACCAAAATCTCGTTCATGCGCTTTATGTCGATGCTGTCTTTTTCGAAAGTTGTTTCCGTTCCGAGCGATTTTTGTTCGTAATATGGCACAATGGGTGTGTGGTCGATGCCATTGGCCTTTTTCCAAATCGTAATTCCGTTTTTTCCCATCAATCTTTCCATCATTTCGGGCGGGATTTCGCTAAGGGTTTTTATTATTGAAATGCCCATTGAACGCAATAACTTAAATGACTTGTTGCCCAACATAGGTATTTTTTTTATCGATAATGGATTCAGGAAAGGCGACACCTGCTCTTGTCCCACGTGCAACAGCCCATTTGGTTTTGCCTCGCCGGTGGCAATTTTCGATACGGTTTTGTTTACCGACAAGCCAAAGGATATTGGTAGTCCGCTATTTTTTATGATTTGATCGCGCAACTCGGTAGTCCACTTTAATGAACCGAAAAAGCGGTCTATGCCGGTAATGTCGATGTAATGCTCGTCGATAGAGGCTTTCTCGAAAAGGGGCGCACGTTCGGCAATAATTTCGGTAACTACTTTCGAGTAGCGACTGTAATTGTCCATATCGCCCCGCACCACAATGGCATCGTTGCACAAGCGCAGGGCCATTTTCATTGGCATGGCAGAGCTTATCCCGTATTGGCGTGCCTCGTAGCTGCAACTGGCCACCACCCCCCGATCGGATGTTCCGCCTATAAGCACCGGTTTTCCCACAAGCTTACTGTTTTGCAATCGCTCAACCGACACAAAAAAGGTATCGAGGTCGAGATGCACGATGGTGCGATTTGTCGCTGATGGTATTGTTCTGTCTCTCATAGATAAAAATTCAATAAGCCAATTTCAAGGAAAATTTTTGCTGTTTGAGAAAATCTGATTTAAGAACAAGGATTAACGATTGCTGATTTTTGATTTAAAAAGACTTTAAGCATCTCACAGAATCAAGCTTCGACATCCTAAATTCAAAAAAAATTGTATAGTTCAAACATTTACATTACTTTTGATTACTATTTAATCAATATTGCGATTACAATATAATCATTTTAGAAAGATGATGCAAGAAAAGTTGGAGGGAAAAAGGGAAGAAGAAGTTGAATAGATTGAAAATAAATAAATTAAGATATGTACTTTACCACAAACATAAAACTGTTGCGCCGCCGAAAGGGATTTACGCAGGAAGACATATCGCGGGCACTGAACATGAAACGCTCTACTTTGAGCGGTTATGAAAATGCTGTGGCCAAACCAAACATCGGGGCATTAGTTGCTTTTTCCGATTTTTTCAAGGTATCGATCGACACACTTATACGCACCAACCTGAACCGATTGCCCGACAGCCAACTCAGGCAACTGGAGCAGGGCAACGATGTGTTTGTACGCGGGAGCCGGTTGCGGGTACTTGCCACCACTGTCGATAAAAACAACAAAGAAAATATCGAGCTGGTGCCCGAAAAAGCCAAGGCCGGCTACTCTACCGGTTTTGCCGACCCTGAGTATATCAGCGAGCTGCCCCGCTTTAGCCTGCCTTTTCTGCCATCGGAAAAAAAATTCAGGACTTTCCAGATAAGTGGCGATTCCATGCTGCCCATGCCGGAAGGCTCGTGGGTTACGGGCGAATTTATCCAGGACTGGACCAACATAAAAAACGGACAGGCATGTATTGTTTTGACCATTGATGATGGTATCGTTTTCAAACTTTTAGAAAACAAGATAGAAAAAAAAGGTGCTTTCCTTGCGAAATCGTTGAACCCAATGTACGAACCATATTTAATCCCGGTAGGTGAAATAAAAGAAATATGGAAGTTTACGCACTATATTTCATCGGAAATACCTGAAGAAGAAATATCGGTGCAGGAAATAATGAAAAGTTTAAAAAAACTGGAAGGGGATGTGAATGAATTGAAAGGCAGGAGGGTGATTTGATATTAGTTATTGAAAGTAATAATCATCTAATCTATCATATCTGTGCTATCAAATATTTCAAATTTAAAATTGAAACTTGGATAAGGTTCTAACATTTCAGCAAATTGCTCAAACGTAATTCTCTTGCCATCAATTACAAACATTTTGAAAAACCCTGAATCATTTGAATCATAAGAATATTCAATTCGTCCCCGCAATTGTTGCTTATTATTAATTGATAGCTTTCCATTTTTCATTGTCAGGTGCCTTCGATTGATCCCGATCTTAATTTTTGCTTTCAACAGCATTTCGGCTTTTTCAACATCCTGATCGAAGTCAAATAAAAGATGAAATATTCGAGGTTCAATTTCTGGATTTATATCAATAATTTCAATTGCTTCGGAGAATAAGCCTGATGGGACATAAAATGAATTTACCTTGAAATGATACTTTTTCTTCCATTTATCTGTAATAAAAAAGTCATAACCATCATCAAGAGTGTTATTAATAATTGTAGTATTTTCTGATTCCATATTGAATTTGTTTTTATGTTTTTCCGAAAATATCAACCCTTTTCTCAACTGTTGATATAATTCCAAATAGCCATTAAATAACCCGAATGGCTTCTTTCTCAATCCAGCCTTCATTGCCGTCGCTGAGGCTGATTTCGACCCAAGTGCCGATGCTGTCGATTAAGCGTACTTTGCTGCCCTCGTGCAAAAGGAACAGGTCGGTGCCACTTTCGTCGGGCGAACTTTTTACAGTAACCGACGGGCTGAAAATAATGGCAGTATCGCGTATGCTAAGTTTTTTTGCTTCTTTCGACGAAAAAATAAAACTACTAATAGTAGCCACAAGCAACAACATGCTGAGATAAAACGAAAAACGTCTGATAAGTGCGACCCTGTTGTAAAGAAAAATCAAAAAGAAAATCAAACACAGACCTAAAGCTATCATACCGGCAATGGCCCACTGATTTGTTGAAAACATCAACGAAAAAGAATTTATCCATTCTACAAGAAAAAATTCGGGGATTATTTCCAATTTATCAGTTACATGACTATTGGCCAATTCGAGATTAAAATTGATGTCCTCGTTGTTGGGGGCAAGCAATTTCGCCTTCTCATAAAAAAGAATAGCAGCCGACAATTCGCCACTTTTATAATAAGCGTTCCCCAGATTATAAAATAACCCGGCAGACTCGTACCCTGTTTCAAGTACTTTTTCGAAGTTGGCAATAGCAGCCGGATAGTCGCCATCGCTATATTGTTTGTTGGCCATTTCGATAAGTGCCTGGTTGCTGTCGGCAAAGGCAAGTGTGGCTATAAATAGGCCTATAAAAATCAGT
>JAYENH010000742.1:0-8877 GCA_034721995.1 Bacteroidota bacterium | reverse complement strand
GTCATAAGGAATATTTTCATCAAGATAAGAATGAAAATGTATGATGGACACTGGATTTACAGGCAGGCAATCGAAGCTCATTGTTGCGGCCACCGGTGCAATGGCAGCAATTCGATGCGATAATTCGCAGGCCAGTCGATATGCCATGAACCCACCATTCGACATTCCTGTAACATAAATACGGCTTGTATCAATTGAAAGTCCGGCGATTAGTGTATCCAATAATTGATCGATAAAACCAACATCATCAATATTGTTATCAACTGCATAACCACAGCACCCACCGGCGTTCCATGTACGGATGCCAAAGTTTCCAACTATACCTTCGGGATATACAACAATGAAATTCTCCTGATCGGCCTTTGTACTTAATCCCGATTGGTTTTCTAAATTCGGGGCACTGCCAAAGCCACCATGCAGAGCCAGCACTAAAGCAGAAGGTACAACAGGGTCGTAGGTCGGTGGCAAATGTTGAAGATAATAGCGATTATCGTTTCCAATACTGATGCTATCGTACTGTGCAGTTAAATCATTAACCGTAAATAAAATAAGAATAATAAAAAGGCAAACTTTCATGGAATAAAGAAAAGCTACTTTATTTAACAACATAAGCAAATAATTTTTAATACACATAGTAAACCTACTGTTTACGAATGATGAGACCAACCCAATATCTTTTCTGCCTTGCTCGAATCGAAGAAACTGCAATTGCCACTAAAATTACTTCGAATGGGAACATCGGGATAGTGAACCCTTGCAAGTTCAATTGAAGGATTATCTACGGCAGTGTTCGGGGCAATTATAAAAAAGACCTCATGTCCTTGAAAATGTGCAGTAATAAATAATAGACATGCCCGGGCTGATGCATCAAGGAGTGTGTATCCTGTTAAGTTTGCAGCCGCTTCCTTTGGGTTTGCGTATGCTCGTTGCGGAATTGAGCGATCCTTCACAATCCAATGAAACCTAAGGCTGGCAATCGAAAGGTTCTTATAACGCCGTGAGAGTGATTCGGCTTGTTGTTCGCAAATCCACTTTGATAAACCATAAGGATCGTCGGCATAAGTGGGGTGATGTTCGTTGATCGGAAAGTAGTTATACTTTGCACTATGGCTAAACACATGACCTATGGCATTTACACTGGATGCCAGACAAATTCGGGTAATGCCCAAATCGATTGCAGCCCGCATGGCATTGTAACTACCAACTACATTAGTATTATGGACTTCGTGATCTGGATGCGAGAATGGTTTATTTATGGCAGCTAAATGGATAAGTGCTTCGCAGCCATGGAGGGCTTTCTTAAGAGCATCGTAATCTGTTATATCTGTTTTAATAAAAGGTACTTTTGCGATGGTGCTACCATTTTCAGGAGGGCTGCGGTCGATATTAACAAATGTGTGCCCTTGCTTTAGTCCCATTTCAATAACTGCTCGCCCAACAAAGCCGCTGCCACCGGTAACTGCAATTTTTATTGCCGATTTATGCGATATCTTGCGATTTGCTTGTTTTGAATCAGATTTTTTTTGACCTGAATGTATGTGATTAAACCAACTCATTTAATTAGATTTACAATTGTTGAAACATTCTTATGTATTCGTTTGGCACGACCGTACAAATCAATGTCGGAAGTGCAAATGAGTTATCAACTCCTCCCCAATCTGCACGGCATTCGTAGCTGCCCCTTTTCGTAAATTGTCAGAAACCACCCAAAGGTTAAGGCTGTTTGCTTGTGAGTGATCGCGGCGGATACGGCCTACAAAAACATCGTCCAGGCCTTTTGCAAATAAAGGCATAGGGTAAATATTGTTTTTTATTTCATCATGAAGAGTAACTCCGGGTGCTTTCGATAAAATAGAATAGACGGTTTCGATATTAAAATCTTTTTCGAATGTAAGGTTTACCGATTCGGAATGCCCGCCATATACCGGAACACGGACAACGGTTGCCGTAATGCCAATGTTTTTATCGCCCAAAATTTTATGGCTTTCGTTTACCAGTTTCATTTCCTCACTTGTGTAAGCATTTTCTAAAAATTCGCCACCATGAGGAATTATGTTAAGGTCGATAGGGTAGGGGTAGGCTTTTTCGCCTTCTTTGCATTTTCGCTCGTTTTCTAATTGCTGAACGGCTTTAATTCCCGATCCCGTAACTGATTGGTAAGTAGATATAACCATTCGCCTGATTTTATATACACGGTGCAAAGGTGCTACAGCTACCATTAGTTGAATAGTAGAACAATTAGGGTTGCTTATAATTTTATGTTTTTTTGAAAGGGTATGGGCATTTACTTCGGGAACAATCAGGGGAACATCCGGTTCCATACGCCATGCCGATGAATTGTCGATAACCGTGCAACCAATTTTGGTAAATTCTGTTGCCCATTTTTTCGATGTTGCCCCACCTGCCGAAAACAGGGCAATGTCGGGGTACTGCGAAATGGCTTCCTCGATACCGACAACCTCAATTTCTTTTCCGTTATAAATTATTTCTTTTCCTATCGACTTCGATGTGGCAACAGGGATAATTTTATCCAGGGGGAATTTTCTTTCTTCCAGTATCTTTAGCATTTCTGAGCCAACCAAGCCGGTAGCACCAACAACAGCAACTTTCATATCGTAATTAATTTGTGTTTGTACCAAAGCGAAAAATGATAAAAATATTGTATTTTTCAAAATTAATTATACTGAATAGTTTTGCCCAATTAAAATCAAAAGAAATTATGAAATTTGTAAGTGTTCTATTTTTGCTGTTTGTTTCGGTTGTTGTACAGGCCCAATTTCAGGATGATTTTTCTGATGGTGATTTCAGCAATAACCCTTCGTGGTTAGGCGATACCGGCAATTTCAAAATTAATTCGGGCAACCAACTTCAACTAGATGGAAGTGGCAGCGATACATCTATTCTGGTTACCGCCAATACCCTTCTTGCTGAAAACGAATGGGATATCTGGTTAAAAATGTCGTTTGCACCATCGGTTAATAATAATCTGCGCATTTACCTGATGGCCGATGTCGAAAATCTGAAAGGCCCGGTAAATGGCTACTATCTGCTGCTTGGCGAAAATGGCTCAGACGATAGCATCGACTTGTTCAGGCAGGATGGCGTCAGCCACACGAAAATTATTGATGGTATCGACGCACATTGCGGAGCTTCAAATAACACCATCAGAATAAAAACAACAAGAGATGCAACGGGTTTATGGAAAGTGTTTTCTGATATCACGGGTAGTTTTATTTTTTCTCCCGAAGGCGAAATAGTCGATAATATTTATTCAAGCTCTAACTATTTTGGCCTGTTTTGCAAATATACAAGTAGTAATGATACTAAATTTTATTTTGATGATATTTATTCAGGAACAGTACAGGTTGATACAATTGCACCAACAATCGAAAGTTTTTCGTTGCCATCAAGTAATGAAATCAACCTTCAATTTTCGGAAGCACTCGATCAAACTATTGCCGTGAATATGAGCAATTTCAATATCCCGGGCCAGATTGGAAACCCTGTTTTTGTAACTTTCGATGTGGCTGCCCCCGATAATCTTTTGCTGAAATTTGACGGAGCTTTTGCTTCGGGTTCAACATATCCACTTATCATAAAAAACCTTGAAGATGTAAACGGAAACATCATGGCAGACACGACCATTTCTTTTTTCTGGTTCGAGGTTTCGGCCAACGATATTGTGATAAACGAAATAATGGCAGATCCATATCCTGAGATTTTATTGCCTCAGGAAGAATATATTGAGCTTTACAACAACTCGGGCTTTGAGATTTTATTAACCGATTGGGTGCTTGAAATTGGTGGCACTGAAAAAACAATTCCAGCCGGCTCTATTCCTGCTGATTCTTATTTGATACTTTGTGCCACAGGAGCGGTTGCTGAACTTGAAAGTTATGGCGCAACTATAGGGATTCCTGCTTTTCAGGGTTTAACAAATTCGGGCCAAAACATAAAAATAAAAACAGAGACCGGATTGCTTATTTCAGAAGTTGAATATTCCGAAAACTGGTACCAGGACGAAGACAAAGATGATGGTGGATGGTCGCTCGAACGTATTGACCCCGATAATACTTGTGGGCAAATGAACAACTGGCAAGCCTCGGTTGATTCGCGCGGTGGAACGCCCGGAGAGCAGAATTCGATTTTTGCCGATAACCCCGACACTGTTGCGCCTTTTATTGTGAATATTTATGTGTCGGATTCGATAACTGTTATTCTTGAAATATCTGAAGAATTTGATCCGGTTTCAGCAATTAATGCAGGAAGTTACCAAATTGCAGAAACTTACAATTATACTGTAGCTATCAATATTGTTGATTATAATTTGATTGAACTGATATTTGCACAGGCCTTTGCTGAAGAAATTGAAACCATACTTCAGGTTGATGGAATTGCAGATTTTTGCAACAATCAAATGATCGACACAAGTCTTTCCTTTGTTTTTTATCAGGCCAGGCAATGGGATATTATTATAAATGAAATTATGGCCGATCCCACGCCAATTGTAGGATTGCCTGAAATAGAATATATCGAATTATTGAATACATCGGCTTTTCCAATAAACCTTGATGGCTGGGTTTTCAGTACAAGTTCGAAAGAAAAATATTTGCAGGCAAAGGAAATTCTTCCTAATGAGTTATTAATTCTTTGCCCTACCGATATGTGCAATTATTTTGGCTCATTCATTAAATGTATGGATGTGTTGGGAGCGAACGACTTAACAAACGATGGAAATATTTTGGCACTGAAAGACAAAAACGGAAGAACTGTTTCGTCGGTGGATTATTCGACCGATTGGTATAAAGATAATTACAAAGCCGATGGTGGTTGGTCATTAGAGCGCATCGACCCGACAAATTTTTGCGAGGGAATTAACAATTGGTCGGCCTCGGAACATTCGAGTGGTGGCAGCCCGGGAAACCAAAACTCTATTATTGATGATAATCCTGATTTTACCGAACCTGCGATAATCCGTGCTTATCCGCTTACAAACAAAAGTGTTAAGCTCATATTTTCTGAATCCTTAGATAGTCTGAGTTTACTTTCTCTTGAAGATTATCAAGCAGATCATGGCCTGGGCGCACCTGTTTCTGTGGATCCTGTTGAGCCTTTGTTCCTGGCAGTAACACTTGAATTTGCCGATACATTTTCTCAAAATCAGGAATATACAATCAGCATTAATTCTGTTGCCGATTGCGCCCAAAACCAAAATGCAGATATTTTGACTGCCCGTTTTGCTTTGCCCGAAAAGGTTGAACCAAACGACATTGTAATCAACGAAATACTTTTCAACCCCCTTGCCGATGGGGTCGATTATGTGGAGATTTACAACCGTTCGGCAAAAACTGTCGATTTGTCGGAATTTTTGCTTGCAAATTGGGACGAGTATTCCCAGTCACCCGCTTCGCACAAAGTTGTTTCTGACGAACCATACCTACTTTTCCCAAGAGAATACATGGTAATTACTTCATCGAAAGAAAAAGTGACAGAACAATTTTACGTAAACGATGCACAGGTCTTTGTCGATCCGGAAGTTGCTTTGCCGACAATGGCAAACGAATCGGGCCGCATAATTCTTTTAGATAAATCACTTGCCACTATTGATGATTTCGAATATGACGAAGAAATGCAATTCGATTTGCTAAACAGTTTTGAAGGTGTTGCACTGGAGCGGATCAATTACGATTTGCCAACAAACGACAGAAACAATTGGCACTCAGCAGCCGAAACAGTTGATTTTGGGACACCCGGTTTGCCAAATTCCCAATTTATAGAAGTAACCGAAATTGAATCAAAACTCCAGCTTGAACCGGAAATATTTTCGCCCGACAACGATGGCTACCAGGATATCCTGACTATTTCCTATTCGTTCGACAAAGCCGGATATGTGGGGACAATTACAATTTATGATGCCAAAGGAAGGTTGATAAAGCGAATTGCCGATCATATACTTTTATCCACATCGGGCAATTTCAACTGGGATGGGCTAACCTCCTCAAAGCAAAAAGCAAATATCGGTATTTACCTTATTTATTTCGAGTATTTCGATTTACAGGGAAATGTTCATCAGGAGAAGAAAACCTGTGTGCTGGCTGCAAAGATGGAGTAGAATGAGTTCTTATCGATCTGAAATATACAATCCAAAATCAAATTGGGAAATTGCTTTTATTTTTGTATTTTTGATGAAAATAACAATGTAATGAATCAATTAACACTCAATATAAAAGATAGTAGTAAATTGTCAATCTTGTATGAGTTGCTCAACAAATTGGATTTTATTGAAATTGAGAATTCGACAAAAATCTTAAAAAAGGCTGATGACCACGATATTTTTAATTCGGCCGGGTTATGGGCAGATCGAGAAATCAATGCAAAAAAATTACGGGACGAAGCCTGGAAAAGAAACCAATGATACTTTGTGATACTAACATTATTATTGAAATCTACAGGAACAATGCTTCAATAATTGCTGATTTAAAAGCTATTGGTCAAAAAAATATTGCCTTTTCTAAAAAGCTTGAGCTGTATACACTGAATTTGAAAGACTTCGTTTTTATTGAGAATTTAAAGCTCTTTAATCCTGGAAAATAACAGAAAAATGATTTTTAGGAATGGACTCAAGAAATTAATTTGATTTTATCTTTAATGATTTCCAGGGCCAAATCAATGGTGCTTAAATGAACCCTGAAATTCAATACGGCAAGGCGAATGAAAAAAGTATTGTTTATACGGGTCGATGTTAAAAATATCCTGCCGTCTTTTTGAATATCCTGCACTAATTTTTCATTGAACTTGTCGGGATCTGCATTTTTGGGTACAAACCTGAAAATCATAATCGACAAATCGGGATATGGGCCAACTTCGATGCCTTCTGTTTTCTGTATTTGTTCATAAAAATATCTTGTCAGCAAAATTTTTTCGTTGAGTGACGCTTTAAAAGGTACAAGCCCAAAAAGTTTCAATGGCAGCCACATTCGCAATCCCCTGAAATGTTTGCTCAACTCCGGCGAGAGGTCTGCCGGCGAATATTCTTCAATAAATTTATCGGCATCCTGCAAATAACTGGCATTGTAATTCATCGAATTAAATAACTTTTTATCGTCTTTTACCAGAATTGCCCCCGAACCTGAAGGTAGGAACAAGCCTTTGTGCGGGTCCATTATAAGCGAATCGGCATTTTTGCATCCTTTCATAACTTTTTTGCCTTCATCGGTCAAAAGGAAAAAGCCCCCATATGCTGCATCAATATGAAACCAGATATTATGCTTTTTGGCTATCTCTCCGATTTCTTCCAAAGGGTCGACAGTTCCGGTATTTGTGGTACCGGCAGTTGCATAAATAAAAAATGGCAACAGTCCATCATTTTTATCTGATTTTATCTGCTTGTCGAGAGCTTCTGCTTTCATCCTGAAATTTATATCCATTGGTATTTTTCTGATTACGGCCTCGCCCATGCCTGCAATTTTTAATGCCTTAAAAGCAGAATGATGTGCTTGTTCGGTAAAATAAAACACAGTTTTTTCAAAATCTTTTGATTTAAGGTTGGCTGTATCCCGTGCAGTAACTATTCCCACAAGGTTGGCAATCGATCCGCCCGATGTCAGGTTTCCGGCAGATGTTTCAACAGGAAAACCTGTAATTTCGCACATCCACCTTATCAACATGTTTTCCATCCTCACAGCTCCGGGCGAGGCATAAAACATACCTGCAAATTTATTGGTAATATCTGCAAGGTAATCCCCAAGGGCCGAAGGAAAAATCCCTCCGCCAGGTACATATCCCAAATGCCCTCCCGATGCAGGGTTTATCCCTGATGAATCAACATGCTTTTCAATAATATCCAATATTTTATCAATATTAACGGGGGTATCCGATATCGGCGAAGCGTAAATCCCTTTTCCGTTGTCCTCTGTTGTTTGATATGCTTTTAAGCTGTCGATATTTTCTAAAAAACGCCTGCTATAGTTTATTACTTTATCAAGATATTCATCTCTTTCATGCGATGTTGGTTCAAGTTCTCTTGATTTAAGTTCTAACAATTTTATTTTTTCTATCATTACAATGCTATTATTTTCATACCCAAACTCAAATTGCTAATCCTGGTACGAAGATAATAAACTCTTGTTGGTTTAAAAGGTCCAGGGTTTAAAGGCTGAGCAAAGCGAAGTCCTCAATAGCGAAGCGAATTGGGATTCAGGGTGTATTTATTTCACAGAAATTCTCCTATCTTAAAGTTGCAGAGGACTATGAAAGATTGTAGACTGCTGACTGTAGACTGTAGACTGCCGACTGTTTTACTCTTAGATCGAATTAAAGTATCTTTGCCATGAAGGAGAATCCTTCATTTTTAATTTAAACAGATTTAATGAACAGAGTTTTAGTATTAACAGGAGGGGGCGATTGCCCGGGATTGAATGCCGTAATCCGTGCTATTGTGAAACGTGCCGCCCAGGAAAAAGATTGGGAAGTGATTGGAAGCATCCAGGCATTTGATGGAGTTCTTTCCGAGCCGACCAAAGTTGTTGAGCTTGACGAGCGTGCAGTTTCTGGTATACATTTCCGTGGGGGGACTATTCTTGAAACAACAAATAAGGGTGGCCCTTTTGCATGGCCTTATCAAAATAACGATGGTACCTGGTCGACAGTCGATCGTTCCGACGAAATGATTCGTAAGCTACAGTACATGGGTGTAAATGCTGTTATTAATATAGGTGGCGATGGCTCGCAACGGATTTCAAAAGCCTTATGCGAAAAAGGCCTGAACATAATTGGTGTACCAAAAACCATTGACAACGACCTGGTAGCTACCGATTCTACTTTCGGTTTTCAAACTGCCGTGCAAATTGCCACCGAAGCTGTTGACAAATTGGTAAC
>JAYENH010000741.1:0-1987 GCA_034721995.1 Bacteroidota bacterium | reverse complement strand
GTGGTTTAAAAACGAATAGCTGTTAATCACTTCCTTGTTTTGGAAAATTGACTGGTTGTTGATTGAAAGATGAAAACCATCTGATAAAAAACTAAGCCCTGCAGGATTAAAATAAACTGCATCAATTCCAAGAGAGGCATCGTTGGCAAGCAACCTGACATAAGTTGCACTCTGATTTGTGTTTGTAAGTATGCCCCCGGCCATTACCGGAAAGCCTACTACTAAGAAAATCAAACTAATAAGTAAATTTTTTCTCATTCTTCTTTGTTTAATTATTATTAATAAAGTATGCGAATATACACATATTTTAATAATAGGATATTTGAGAGGTTTTTCGGGCTAAATCTTATCCTCTATCTATAGGATTTGAGTTGCTGGCAACAAATTATTTATCAATTCAAACTGTTTCTCTCAGCTCGATATTCACCAAATAATTTATATGTCAGGCACAAGCATTTTTTTAACTTTGCAGACAAATAAAAATCTCAAAAACATCTTAAAATGAAAAAAACACTATTACTTACAATTGTTGCCATATCGCTATTTTCGGGCAGTATGCGTGCCGACGAGGGCATGTGGTTACCCATGTTAATAAAGCGGCTAAATTATGCCGATATGCAAAAAATGGGGTTAAAACTAACTCCGGAAGAAATATATAGTGTAAACCATTCGAGCCTGAAAGATGCCATAGTCCAGTTTGGTGGCGGTTGTACCGGCGAAATAATATCGGATCAGGGATTATTGCTGACAAACCATCATTGCGGACTGGGACAAATCCAGGAGCATAGCTCGGTAGAGCACGATTACCTTACAAACGGTTTTTGGGCTATGAACAAAGAAGAAGAATTGTCCAATCCAGGTTTGTCTGTTACTTTTCTTATCAGGATGAAAGATGTAACAAAACAAATTACCGACAGCCTTTTTGCCGATTCGTCCGAAACTTACAGGCAACGTACAATTCGTCGAATATCTTCACGAATTACAAAAGCATCGGAAGAGGAAAATCATTATAAGTCGAAGGTAAAAGCTTTTTTTGGTGGCAACGAGTTTTACCTTTTTGTGTACGAAGTATTTACCGATGTCCGTTTGGTTGGTGCACCTCCCTGGGGAATTGGGAAATATGGAGCCGATACCGATAACTGGATGTGGCCACGCCATAAAGGCGACTTTAGTATGTTCCGGGTTTATACCGGCCCCGATGGAAAACCGGCAGAATACTCAAAAGAAAATATCCCGCTTAAACCTAAACATTTTCTTCCTGTTTCGTTGGCAGGTATCAAAAAAGGCGATTTTGCCATGACTTTGGGATATCCGGGCAGGACAACACGCTATATGACATCAGATGGTGTTGAACAATTATTAAACGAAAACCTCCCGGCTGTGATAAAAGTCCGTACCAAAAAACTTGAAATATACCGCGAAATGATGGATGCAAGCGATGATGTGCGCATCAAATATGCTTCGAAACAGGCTGGTGTATCAAACTTTTGGAAATATGCAATTGGCCAGGTTAAGCAGTTAAAACAACACAAAGTTATCGACAGAAAACTCGAACTCGAAAAAGAGTTTAGCAATTGGGTTGCCGCCAACGATTCGAGAAAAAAACAGTATGGCAAAGCTCTGGACAATATAAAAGAAGGCTACGAAATAATGGAGGTTTTCAATGTTGCAAACAAATATTTTATGGAAACCATTTTCCAGGGCAGCGAAATATTGCCTTTCGCATATCATATAAACAAATTGGCTCAAATTGCACGTGGCAATATTAAACCTGAAAAAATAGAAGAAAGCAAAAAAAGCTTACTCGAAATTGCTAAAAAACATTTTGAAGATTATGATTTGGCAACCGACAAAAAAGTTGTTGCTGCTATGATGGAATTGTACAGCAAGAATGTACCAATTGGATTACAACCTGATGAATTTATCAAAATAGATAAAAAATATAAAGGCGATTATGAAAAATTTGCTGAAAAAGTTTTTGATAAAT
>JAYENH010000740.1:0-8889 GCA_034721995.1 Bacteroidota bacterium | reverse complement strand
TCCTGCCGAAAACTATCACCAGGATTACTTCAATAACAACCCTGCACAAGGCTATTGTCAGATGGTAATAGCTCCCAAAGTAGAAAAGTTTAAAAAGGTATTTTCCGATAAGTTGAAGTGATAAATTGCTAAATTGTTATTTACAACAGAATGACAACAGAATGACAACAGAATGAAAACCAAATGATTATTTAAAGGGATTGGCATTTTTTTGTCGCGATTAAATAGAACACGGACAACACGGATTTGACTGATTTGCACGGATTTTTATCTGAGATTATCCGTTTAATCTGTGTAATCAGTGTTCCATATATTTTTGCCTTGATGCACTATACTCTAACAAAATACCCCTGCCATTTACTAATGATGATGTTTTATAATGTATTGAAACTTTGAAAGTTGTTAACAGATGATTGCTGGATAATGTTGGTGAGCGGATTAATCGCCTGTTTATTTCCGGAAAATTTGTATCTTAGTAGTCATAAACCAAAAACTAAAGATGCTATGCTGTCAGGGATACTTTAAATCAGGAAACATGGGAAGACCAGCGAAATTTCGTTGCCCGGTTCTTTTGAATGAGATCAATAATATATTAATCAAAATAAAAACACAGGAAGAAGAGATAACCCATTATGTAAAAGATTTTCCAATCAACAAAAAGCATCAATATTATCAGGAGCACAATAACATTAAATCGTCATTAATTAAGGTGCAGCAACAATATAAATCGTTTTATAAAAATATTCAGATTAACCTGGGTTCATTGTTGTTTATTTAGTGCCTTTCTGAAAACACTAATCCCGTTTCAAACTGGAGGCCCAACTTACAAATCAATTTCGTTCGACCAAATACCATGAATGTTGCAGCCTAAAGTTACTTTTACTTTTTCTACTCCATCTAAGGGAGCAAGAAATTCTGCTGTGGTACTGTTCGAATCGTTAGGATTCTTGATGTGTTTAAATTCTTTATCATCTAAATAAAGGGTAATAAAATCAATCCAGTGAGCTTCGGTTGATGGATGTTCAATTCCCTTTGCTCCTACTTTCACAGATATTTTTGTAAGACCTTCCTTGTTTTTTTCTCCTATTGTAATTTCCGGAGTGTGTTTAAGCTCAAAATCATTTGGATTTTCAGCATCTTTAAAACTCATGATTTCGCGATTTACAATAAGTTCATCAAGGTTTTTTTCAACTTTGACTTTCTTTTCAGTTTTACTTGCTTCCTTTTTCTTTTCAGTGTTTTCACCTCCGCAACTGTACATGAATAAAACGGCAAATACAATTGCTACCATAAATAATAATTTCTTTTTCATTTTCAATCAATTTTAAAGTTAAACATATTTTAGATTTATCCTCGTGTAAAAACAGGATGGTCTTTTTTCGACAGTGTCGTATTGAAATAATATCCACCTGAATCGAAAAGCAGTAATTGATCGGGCTTAGTGATTTTGTTTTTTACAATGAACCGCGTCATCATGCCACGTGCACGTTTTGCATAAAAGCTAATCATTTTATATTCATCGTTTTTCATGTCTTTAAATTCAGGTGTAATAATCTTTGCTTTCAGATTTTTCTGATCAATAGATTTAAAATACTCGCTGGATGCGAGGTTTATAAGCAACTGATCTTCTTGTCGATTTATATCATTTTGAATTTGCTGAGTAATTTTATTGCCCCAGAAATTGTACAGATTTTTCCATTTGTTAGTTTTGAATTTCACTCCCATTTCGAGCCTGTATGCCCGGATTAAATCAAGCGGTCGCAAAACGCCATATAAGCCTGATAAAATCCGAAGATGATCCTGTACGAAATTAAAATCCTCCAGAGAAAATGTATCGGCATCTATTCCTGTATAAACATCGCCCTTAAAAGCAAGCAGGGCCTGTTTTGCATTCTCGGTATTAAATGGAATATTCCAATCCTGAATTCGCCGAAAATTCAAATCAGCAAGCTTTGGGCTGATGTTCATCAATTCGGAAAGCTGATGTGGCTTAAACTTTTTAAGCTCTTTGATAAGCGTTTTGGCTTCTTTCAAAAAATCGGGTTCACCAAAATTTTCAGTAATTTCCTGTGGAGCCATGTCTAAGGTTTTTGCAGGAGAAATTATTATCAGCATGTTTGTAAGAGTTAATGAGTTACCGGTTCAATATTACAACTTTAACCACAGAAGGCACAATAGGACACATAGTTTTTTACTTATGTGATCTTATGTTCCTTATGAGACTTATGTGTTTTTCTTAAAGCCTCAGAACTCAAATTAAAATTTCTCATCGTATTTTGTCCATAGAAAATCGCCAAGCTCCCAGGCTTTGTTCACAACTTTGTTGCCCCAGGCATTTGTATACTTTGTGAGTTCGGTTATCTGTTTTTTCTTTTTCATTTTCAGGACTTTTTCTTCAAACGATTTTTGATTTTTGAACATTTCGCTTTGCATAGGCTGCCATACTTTTGTAACATCATTGCGCATATCGCCCCAGCGTTGTGCTGCCATAGTTCCCAAGCGGTTGAAAGCCCACCATGCCGATTCGTGTGTAAAACCATTAACACGTCCCGGGGTTGAATAATACTTTGGCAAATGTGTTGCCGAGCAATAAACCGGAATATATATCGAAGTAGCAATATTATCCTGGGCCAGCCAAACAACGCCACCAACTTCATCGGGTAAAAAATCGCGCGATTGGGTAATTGTACCATACATTGTATACCAACGTGCAATGGTGCGTTCGCCAAGAAAACGGATATGCCCCGATTTTTTATCGACATGATACCAGCCGCCACTAACGTTATGAAGCTCCAATTCGTCGTAGGGCATAAAAGGGTTGGCAAGGGGCGATACAATTGTTTTTCCATCCTTATCGGTAGCTGTAATGTTACGGATCATGTCGTAAGGTGTTCCCTCGTAATAATCCTGAAAAAGCTCTACCATTTTTTCCAAAGTGATTTTTTCATCTGGCTTTACCGAAAATGGATAATTCTCGGCATTCGGGTCGAGGTTCAGCGAAGGGGCAACAAGGTCGAATACACGCCATTCTCTGCGGCGCGATGCCGGCGAGGTGCGACTTTCAGGGGCGTAGGCATAGCAAAAACTGAAAGGGCCGTCTTCGGGTTTCCACCAGCCATTTTCTTTTGCTACCTCAAAAATATTTTCTGATGCCATAAAATAATCAGGATTCGATAAATCTATTTCCTTAATTGTGCTGGCATTTGCATTAATTCCGATATGATTGTCGGGAACGCGCTGGGCAACCCATACAGCACCAACTTTTCCTTTGCCGGGGCCAACAATTTCAAAATGCCATACTTCTTTTTTATCGGCAATGGTAAGACATTCGCCTGCATCGTTCCATCCATATTTTTTTGTCAGTTCATCGGCCATCATAATTGCCTGGCGTGCAGTAGTGCAACGTTCAAGCATCAATTGGTCAAGCCGCTGACAGTCAATAATTCCGGCATCAGATTGTAATTCTTCGTGCCCGCCAAAAGTGGATTCCCCAATTGCAAGCTGATGCTCGTTCATGCAAGGGTATGCAGTGTTAATAAACTGATATGTATGGGAAACCTGAGGTATTTCGCCAATTTCTTTATGTCCGTAGAGTGGCATAGCCAAAGTATCAATAGCGATACGTTTATACATTTTTGCCGTTGCCCCGGATTTGTGGTCTTTCGCCGGGGTTATGTCCATCCAGCTACGTGTGCGGTGCGAATCGTCGGTGTGGGATGTCATAACCGAACCATCGGCAGAAGCCAGTTTGCCAACAGTAATACTTGTGCATCCTTCGGGGAATCCACCCTGCCAGTCGGTTTTATTGATTTGTGCAGAAAGGTTGAGCGAAAAGCTAATCAGGAAAAAGAAGCTGATAATTTTTGTAAAATGTGTTTTCATGTTATATATTTCTGATTATTTGAAAAATCAAAAATAGATAAAAATGTGAATTTTGCATCTTATTTTTTTATGTTCCCCGAAAAAAGCGGGGCAGGCTGTTTTTTTTTAGCAAAACTAATAATTACTGAAAATGCCACAGATTACTCACAATATTATATAATTTTATAGGTGTTCATGAAAAAGTTCACAGATTAAAAGGAATTTACCAGAATAAATTTTCACAAAGCAAACTACCAAAGGTAGTTTGTATGCATCTTGTCGTTTGTAATTCTATAAATATTTTGTTCCTACAGTACTTTTTCTAAAAAATGAATTGTCGAAATATTCAAAGTACCAGGTGCGACATATTTGGGAATTAAATCAAAGCTTGATTGAACAAAGAAGTTTATTGTAGCAGCACTTTTTTTATAATCAGATTCTCTTTTGTGTTTACTTTTACAACAAAAACTCCCTTGTGTTGTTGAGGGAAATCAATTGTTATTAAGGATTTCCATGATTCATCCGAATAAGCTTTTTTATGAATTGTTTGTCCTAAAAGATTAATGATTTCAATAGAATTAATTTTATCATTCTGATTATTTAATTCAATATTAAATTGATTGCTACAGGGATTTGGAAATATTTTAACCAAATCATCATTAATAGTTTTATTATTGATATTTGTAATTGTTTCGCAATTAACAAATTCATCATAAATCTCTCCCATAGTTTTATATTCTAAATTTCCTGAAGCAATGAATGGGGCTAAACTTTGAAAAAGATAATTGTACATTGGTTTATTTGCAAGTGTATATGTATTAAGCTGTGTAAATACATATATAACAGTAAATTCACCAGTGTTTTGAGCGTTTATTATTGCCCGGATAATATGAGCTTTAATGGAATCGACATCGGCAAAATCAAAAGTGCAGCCCGAAGAGAAACAATCTGTGCTATCGCCCACACCGGCAATTCCTCCCAGCGAACCGGTAAGTAACATTATTGGCCCCGTAGTGTCGGTATGCCATGTTGATGCGGAGCTAACCCTGTGAGGATGTATGCGTGTGTAAAAATCTTCGGGTGCTGGATTATGGGACAAACCATTTGCAATTTCAGCGTCAGAAACACTATCAGGCCTTTCGTTTTGAGGTATTTGCAAATATGCAGAATAAACAAGTCCGTCTTTATATGAAAAACCTGCTAAAGTTGCCGAATCTACCCAGTTATTGACATTTGCAGAATCCAATAAACCGGTACCTCCTGAAATTCCTCTATTATTGGAGCTGCCTACAAGGTTGTCAACGAGTGTTTTGGTGAAATTGAAATGCGTGGATTGATTACTATGTGAGCCTACACCCATTGTTGAATCAATAAGAGATTGTAGAACATTATCACTCCAATTAGTACATCCTAATGCAAAGGGGATTGAACATTCGGCAGTAAATTTTGCTCCCCAAGGTTTTACAAATCCAACAGCATTCCTTAATTGATTTGCATGAATAACAAAAATCATTGAGTCGGTATCATCATGCCAATTATCTTCGATATGGAGCATCATTGCAAAATATACAGGAGGAGAGCATTGAGCATTTGATTTAACACTTAATAACAATAATAAAATCAGTGAGATAAGTAATTGTTTGATAATTAAATTCATAATTTGTTGTTTTATATTTAATAATAATCTGTAATTTAATTCTAATTAAAATTAGCATTTGCTTTGGAACATCAGTATATTTTTTCGTTCATAGGAAAGCAGGAAACTGATTTTATTCGAAATATGAACTATTTGACATACTTTTTTGAGCGGATACGTGTAATTTAATATTTTGTTCCTGGCGGAGCTTGTACGCATCATGTCGTTTATGATTCGATAAATATGTCATTCCTCCGGAACTTTTGATTGTCGGTTTTTTATGGTGCGATATATTTATAGAAAACAAATTGACGAAACAAATCAAAGCACCGGCGGTGCGACATATTTATAGAAAACAAATTGACGAAACAAATCAAATCACCAGCGGTGCGACATATTTATAGAAAACAAATTAACGAAACAAATCAAAGCACCAGCGGTGCGACATAGCGACAATTTCAATTTGCGAGCAAACAGGGATAGTTACACTATGACTGACAGAGTATATTGCAAAAGGATTCATTGACTCAGGTGAGATAGGTGAAAGCCATACATGTCAAGAAAACCACATATCACAAAATTTATCAATCATATTGAGGCTGACAAATTTTGTAAGAATAATAGAAACGAAATGTATTATCTCTCGTAATAGCAATTATGATAATTAGAATTTTGATATATCGTATTTGATTTTTAATTTGGCAGAATTGATTATACACATTAAATAAACAAAAATATTATGGAACACAAAATTAGTTATGATGATGAACATCAGTTTATTTATCAACAAATAATTGGTTTTTTTACAACAGAAGATGCCTTATATTTTGGTAAAAAATACCATGAACAGTTAGAAGGCAAGCCTTACAAACAACTTATTGTAGACTTGCGCGAAGCCGGTAAAATGGAAAGCCGGGAAACACGTTCGGTAACTAATGAGATGCTTAATGAGGCTGGTTTTGCCGACGTTGCTTTTGTGGGGGCCAATGCGGCAACCAGAATGATTGCAAAAGTTCTTATGAAACTGGGGTCGCTAAAAGCAGAATCAAACTTTTTTAAAGATTTAGACAGTGCAATAAATTGGATCAAAAACAGGAGAATATAGAAATGAACGACACATACAACATTGAAAATCTGCAAGGCCGTATCGATCATATTGAAGATGTTCTTGCCTCGGTTGCAGCAGGCGATATGGAAGCCCGTATCGAATCGGAAATAGAAGACGATTTAAGTGGTATCGAAGCAGCCCTTAATTTGCTTATCGACGACCTTACCGATGAGCTTAAGCTGCGCGAAAAAACGCAAAAAGAAGTTGAGGGCAAATTAGCGAAAATTACAGAGCAACAACGTACTATTGTACAGCAACAGGAAGACCTGATGGAGCTTTCAAGCCCGGTAACTAAAGTTTGGGACAATGTGTTAATGCTTCCGGTTATTGGTACTTTAGATAGCCAGCGCACCCAAATTATGATGGAAAACCTGCTTGAAAAAATTGTCGAAACAGGTTGCACAATTTCAATCCTCGATATTACAGGTGTTTCAACTGTCGATACCCAGGTTGCAAATCATCTGTTAAAAACTGTTACTTCGGCCCGATTGTTAGGTGCCGAATGTATTCTTTCGGGTATTCGTCCGGCCATTGCGCAAACTATTGTTCACCTCGGAATCGACTTATCGGCGATAAAGACAAAGGCTACTTTGCAGGATGCAATGATTTATGCCATGAAACAAAACAAGCGCAATACTGATGATATTGCTGCCAGGTTGGACAATTCGATTAACGAACCCGAAGAATAAGAAATTATGGACTTATACGAAAAAAGAATACCAATTATCAAGATTCGCGATTTTTTAATTGTATCAATCCAGATTGATATGCACGACAGGCTTGCAGTTCAGTTACAATCGCAAATACTTGATGAAATAGAACGGTCGGGTGCAAAAGGTGTATTGATTGACATTTCGGTACTTGAAATGGTAGATTCGTTTATTGGGCGAATGTTGTCGGGCATGGCATCGATGGCGGCAATAATGGATGCAGCAGTTGTTATTGTAGGAATGCAACCCGCTGTTGCAATAACCCTTGTAGAGCTTGGGCTTGAAATGCCCGGTGTAGATACGGCTCTTAACATGGAAAAAGGGATAGAGATGTTAGAAAGAAGGCTAAAAGATAGTGAGTTCGATACAGTTTTAATTTAATCCGATGCAGGAAATTACTTTTGATAATAACTGGGAACAGCTTGGGAAACATCTAATCGTAACCGAGCATGATATTGTCAAAGCCAGACAAATGGTGCGGCAACATGCAAAAAATGCAAGGATGGGGATTGTTGATCAAACCCGTATTACTACCGCCGTAAGTGAATTATTCAGAAATATGTATAACTATGCCGGTGGTGGCGAAGTAGTAGTTGAAAAAGGGGATTTTGATGGGCATTTGGCATTGATAATTACTTGTATTGACGAAGGCCCGGGAATCGAAGATATTGAACAAGCAATGGGCGATGGTTATACTTCGGGAATGGGAATGGGCTATGGATTGCCGGGTACAAAACGTTTGGTCGATAATTTTCAGATACAGTCTGAAATAAACAAAGGAACTACTGTAAGAATTATGAAATGGAAGTAAAACGTGAAAATATTCTCAGCCTTCAGATCGATAACGAATCGGATGTAGGGCTTTGTCGGCGAAAAGCAGTTGGTATGGCTTCGCAAATAGGTTTTGATGAAGTTAAAACCGGCGAGGTTGCAATAATGGTAACCGAATTGGTTACTAATGTGATTAAACATGGAGGAGGCAAAGGCAAAGTTGTTATCTGCCAATTAAACGATGATAAAAACAATAAAGCCATTGAGGTGTGGTGTTGCGATTCGGGCAATGGGATTTCCGATTTTAATAAAGCATTAAAAGATGGTTATACTGTAAAAAGCTCGTTGGGAATTGGCATGGGAAGTATTCAACGTTTTTCTGATGAAATAGAAATAAACCCTGTAAATTCCAATAAATTTAGAGACACTTATTTTGCTGGTCACCCCGAGTTAAGAAATTGTATACGTACTGTAAAATACCTTCCTGATAAATTATGGGGCGGGTCGAATAAAAAGCTCGAAATTGGTGCAGTTTCCCGTCCTAAGCCAGGCGAAAACCTTAATGGCGATAGCTATTTGGTAAATCATGTTAGTGTCGACAAAAGTATTGTATCGGTTATTGATGGACTGGGGCATGGCCGCGAAGCACACATAGCCTCCAGTCTGGCCAGGGAAAAGATTTTAGAGTTTTTACCTGACCTTAGAGTGGCAGTACTCCACTCCAAGATCTCTGCTGTTGAGACAGAAAATGAGATGATGTTGTTTGAGGCAGGAGAGTATGATCTGCTGCTCTCTACCTCTAT
>JAYENH010000739.1:0-1991 GCA_034721995.1 Bacteroidota bacterium | reverse complement strand
TTTTGAATAGCCGAATATATTTGTAAGCGATTCATTTACATCGACAGCCATGCCATTTTCATGAATCAATATCCCCTCAAAAGTAAGGTTTGAGAGATTTTTATACCGTTCCTCGCTTTCTCGCAACGCTTCCCCTGCCTGCTTGCGGTCAGTAATATCGTGACCTTCAGCAATTAAATGTGTTACCTCGTCTGATTCAATCTTCACGGGCTTAAGTGAAAAGTCAATAGAACGAAGAGTTCCATCATAAGCCACATGGGATGCTTCAAAATGTATTAATTGCCCACCTGCCGCCTTTTTAACAGCATCACGAAGCTTGTTTTGCAATTCAGCAGAATGAGTCCACCATATTGTTTCCCAGAATGGTTTACCCAATACATCTTTTTCTTCAATTCCGGCAAACTCTATAGCTGTATGATTGGTTTTTAATAAAGTTCCATCATAATCTAACAGAGCCATAAATTGGAATGTTTGATTAAAAACGGCATGAGTTTTCTGTTCGCTTTTTTCCAACCTCCGATTAAGCCATACCGTACGTAAAGCAAACATGACAATCAGGCACATAAAGATAAAAGCACAAGCTATCTGAAACCAATACTGTTTGAGTGCAGCCTGAAACGTAACTTTTCCGTAATCCTTATACCGTCCAACACCAAGATACTTCAGACACTCACGAACCGACTGGTACTGTTGTGGAATTACCCAACCAACATTGTTTGCCGCTTTTGTCGCAGGGTTATCGGGAGACATCTCAAGTAAAGCGATAGTAACATCTTTTGCTAATTTTTCGGGCGTGTGTTTAACTTTGGCAATAGGCCATTCCGGATATATATCTGTAGAGTGAACGAAATGAAATTCGCTACCATGCTTATGGTAATAATTGCAAGGGAACACATAAAATTCCTCGAGGCGGATATTTTCTTCTTCTACTATTTGCTCAAACACATCGCTTCGGACAGAGCCAGCATCAACTTTGTCATCCCGCACCGCATAGATAACGGCATCATGGGTTTCACCATAACTTAGACTATCGAAATCTTCACGGGGATCAACTCCATGCCTCTTTAGTGCTTGCCAAGCCATTTGCCACCCGCCAAATGAAAATTCGTTGACTGCCATGAAGGTCTTGCCTTTTAAGTCTTCCAGATTTCTTAAATCTTTACGGTCGGCTCTGCAGAATATTACTCCACTATAATTAGTATTTTCTTCACCCATACTCAGTTTATTCAGAGTTACCATTCGGCTTATTCCATAAGAGTATTCCAGTTCCACATAGAAGAATGGATTAGCGAGAATGAAATCCACTTCCCCTTTTTTGACAGTTGCATTCACTTCGTCAAATTTGAGTGGTATTATTTCAAAGGAGTACTCAGGAATATTTTCTGTCAGGTAATCCGCTGTCGGTCTCCATCTTTTCAGACACTTTTCTGCACCGCGTATGATGAGAACACCGATTTTGACCGTTTGGGGTCCAATTTTTGAATCAATTTTGACAGCCTGATTATCCTCATGTGCATTTGATGTGCTACTGATAGATAGCAAAGCAAGCAACAAGATTACACAAACCGGAATAAATAGCTGGAAAAGTCTATATGTTTTTTTTAGAATCATGATATTTCCCTTTTTATTTATAGATATTCTTACCTACTATTTATCGGCAAATTCTTTAAAAAAACAATCTAAAAATATTGTTTATAGTAGTTTTGTGTTGAAAAAACCATAAAACTTGTCATTGTTGTATAAGTCAAGTAATTCAAGGACAGATTTATTAACAACCTTATTCAGGATATTTGTCGCCAACATTTTTTAATTGAAAATGGATTTCAAAACAATTTAAACCTTTTTTGTCGTGAAAGCTAAAATTATTATAAAATGCTTGACTATAATTGAAAAGTGAATAACTTTTATTCAAAAAAATGTGAATATTGTCATATAGTCCGGCGTTAGTCCGGCATAGGAGAAATAAATGTCAGCCTACTTGGCTATTCCGA
>JAYENH010000738.1:0-1995 GCA_034721995.1 Bacteroidota bacterium | reverse complement strand
AACACTTTTTCAAGGAATAATTTTTAAAATATTAAAAATTAAACAACTAAATACCAGAGATATATGAAGTCCAAAACTTTAGTTATATAAAAATCTATTTCTGGTGATAAACCTGAAATGATTTGGTTTCGATAAAAGTATTGCATGAGACACGATAAAAATAATTTCCACCGGCCAACTTCCTTGTGTTTATTTCATAGTTATGAACTCCTTTTTCGTATTCCCTGTCGATAAGGAATTCAATTTTGGCCCCCAAAGAATTAAACAATTCAAGTTTCACTTTGCATGTTTCGCTTAATTGGAACGATATTGTTGTATAATCTTCTGCCGGATTAGGATAAGTGCTGATTATTCCATCTTTAATTATTTCCTTAGAATTAAGTTTTTCAACTACACTAAGTTTATCTTTTGCAAATTGATCATTACCTTCGAACCATGATTTAACACTGATAAGCTTTTCCTCTCCATCATAAATTTTCAGACTAAAATATTCATCTGTTTCAAGACCATCCTTTGTAGTACTTAACTCATCATTGCCCCAAATACTTATAGCCATGTTTCTGTTTTCAAAAACCCCACAGCCAACAAGTTTTCCGCTTTTGCTGAATATTCCAATTTCTGCTCCATGATTTGGCTTCACATCCCATGCCTGCAACGGAATACCGAGAGTCATGTTGGAACCTGTGTTTTTAACAGTTTTGTAATAGATCGGCTGAGCCGGGTCTACATTAGTTTTGGAAACCGGAGCAATAGCAGGGTAATAAAAGGTTTGTGCACCTGTAAGATTAATCTGATACCCACGCCCTGACTGCATGTTACCAATATTGTTAATTCCCCATATCGGCCAGTATGGATTTCCCATCCCGTCTTTTACTATAATTATTGAATTGTAAATTGAACTCAACATTGTTTCGATATTTGCCGGGGATGTATGGAGATATCCGATCATACTCCAACCTTGCGGTATGTATAGTGCAGTAGATAAAGGATCGGCAACCATTCCCGTAATTGGCAAATAATGCTGAGCTGTCATATTCACCTGATAACCCTGAGTTGGGTCGATATTACCTATGGAATTAATCCCAAATTGAGGCCAGTAGGGGTTGCCATTACCATCTTTCAAAATAACGAGGTCGCTAACCACAGGAGCAAAAACTACAACAATATCCGGATCGGGTGGAATTATATAACTTGAGATTAAACTCCAACCCTGGCTTAGCAGAAGATTCTGGGTACTTGACACAATAGTAGTTAAAGTGTCTATTCCACTCATGCCATTTACTGTAAAATTCCCTGTGTTGGGCATTACAGGTGGTTGAATATAAGTAACAATTGCATCATATTCTGTTTCGTTCGAATGTTTCCAGATTTTCCAGACAAATGCTTCGTTACTTGTAAAACCATCGTTACCAACATCTGCTCCCCAAGCCGTTAAGCTTTGAGTTAAGCCTGTCCAGATAATATAGCCACCACAGGCCAAAGTACCCAGTGAATCGTAAAAAACACCAATATAATCGCCTACTCCGATAGTTCCGCCATCAATGCTGTATGCTGCAAAATCAGGAATTAAAATTGAATGATTCGTAGCGGTAATGGAATATGTCCAGCCGGGGTTTGCCAATGGGATTACAATAATATTAATAAGGTCGCTATTTGTACATGAGTTTACATCCATAACAGTAACAGTATAATTCCCCGCAGTATTTACCGATATTGTCTGTGTAGTTTCCCCGTTGCTCCACAAATATGAAACAAATCCGGCACCTGCATCAAGTGTCAGGCTATTTCCCTGTTGTATTGTTTGGTCGGGACCTAAATCTACATTTGGTAAACTGAAAATAGAAATTAGGACATCGTCGCTGCCGGTATTTGAATTTGCATCGGTAACGGTTAAACCATAAACTGTGGCTGTGGCCGGAGTAGCAGTAATTGTTGCCGTGGTTTCACCTGTGCTCCACAAATAGCCGTATGGCGTTAATCCTCCGCTTACACTTG
>JAYENH010000737.1:0-1996 GCA_034721995.1 Bacteroidota bacterium | reverse complement strand
TTGATTCATAAATTATTTGTTTTTACCTTTTATAAATCTATTATTTTTATGATTTATTGCCTTTAAATCAGCATCAACAATTAATGCTAACTATCTACAAAATAATATCATAGTTGTTTTAACAAACTCTTATTTTTGTTAAAAAAAGTTAAGACTATAATTGATGATTGATAATTGACGATTTATTAATTCGTTGATTGTTAATTTTTGATTGATGATTTACTATTGTTGTATTCTTTATTTTAGAAAAATATCTGTGGATATGTGGCTTTTTTATTATTTTACACCATTAAATTTTATTGAACCGAACAAGTAAAGTGGTGAATAGATATTTAACAACACAATTATGACTATTGATGAAATTTTACAAAAACTGGAACGAGGAAACCAAAGATTTGTGTCCGACAAGTCGGATAGAAAATCGCAAGTTGGTTGTAAAAAACATGAAACTGTTAAAGGCCAAAAACCTTATGCCATAATTCTAAGCTGTTCGGATAGCAGGGTAATACCCGAATTGATATTTGATACAGGGCTATGCGAATTATTTGTAGTGAGGATTGCAGGTAATGTTGCCAGCAATTCGGCCATAGCCAGCATTGAGTATGCTGTTTCGATTTTGGGATCGAAAGTGATTATGGTACTCGGCCACGAGAGTTGCGGGGCAGTTTCGGCTGCCATTAAAGGTGGCGATCATGGAAAAAACCTGAATCAATTGCTGGCCCATATCGCACCGGCATTAAAAGCATTGCCCCAAAATGCTAATGTAAATGATGTGGTAAAAAAGAATGCCGAACTATCGGCTAAAGAATTGTTAAACAGCTCTTTTATAATTACAAAAGCTGTTGAAAATAAAAGCATAAAGATTGTTACTGCATTTTACCATTTAAGTTCGGGAAAAGTTGATTTTATGGATTTATAATGATGTCGATCCTCAGTTAGTGCTCAGGTATTTTATGTTGCTGATATTTTGTTTTTTATAATTCGGTATTCCACGCAAAGACCACAAAACACAAAACACTCAAAGTATACAAGATGAATGATTTGCGCTTTTTGCGATAATTTTAGCGACCTTTGTGTGGAATTTGTAATACATTGATATTTAATATGAAAAAGAAAAACTGATGACAAATTAAAATGAAAAGATATTTTATTCAATTAGCGTACAATGGGGCTAACTATGTAGGTTGGCAAATTCAGCCCAATGGCCTGTCTGTGCAGGAGAGTTTAGAAAAAGCCTTGTCGGTAATTTTATCAGAAAAAATAAAAGTAATCGGGGCAGGCCGCACCGATGCCGGTGTACATGCCCGTTTTTTTATTGCCCATTTCAATTCGACCAGGCCAATTGAGGATACCGAAAAACTGACCTATTCCTTAAACAACTATCTGGCACACGACATTTCTGTTCAGAAAATATTTCGTGTAAATGTAAACGCACATGCAAGGTTCGATGCAATTTCGAGGACTTACGAATATTGGATTGTCCGGCATAAAGACCCTTTTTTAAAAGAGTTTGCATACAAATTACCACATCAATTAAAGCTCGAAATTATGAACAGTGCCGCACAACTATTATTTAATTATACCGATTTTACAAGTTTCAGCAAATTGCACACCGATGTAAAAACCAACAACTGCAAAATTATAAAAGCCGGATGGGCTTACCGCAATGATGTGCTTGTTTTTACAATTGGGGCCGACAGGTTTTTGCGCAACATGGTACGTGCCATTGTTGGTACTTTACTTGATGTTGGCCGGGGCAGGATTGACCTTGATGATTTTTGTGAAATAATTGAAAAAAAAGACCGCTCGCTGGCGGGGTTCTCTGTTCCTGCGCATGGGCTTTATCTTACGGGGATTGAATATGGAGATTTAGAGGGAGTGAGGGAGAGATAATCTAATTTTAGGATTTTTTTCTGAATCTATTGAATCGTAATATCTTTTTTTCCACCAATCAAAATCTTCTTTAAAATCCTTACTAATTAAAATAGCAATATCC